>JAJYGO010000371.1 GCA_021785115.1 Chloroflexota bacterium
GATCGGATCATCGGAAGGCTGCCGTCATGCTGACTCACGGCAGAACCGGGGTCAGGTTCCGGGGCATGGCGAGGAACCAGATGAGCACCACCGCGGCGAGCAGCGCGAGCACCACGAGCGCGATGAGCCACTCGGCGCGCGACACGGGGGCGCCGGGCTCCGTGGGCCGGGGCAACAGCACGATGAGCAGCGTCGCAAACGGCCCGAGCAGGAGCGACACGCCGAACCAGAACAGCCCGCGGCGGCCCTTGCCCTGCGCGAGCCCGGCGTTGATGAGCGCGAGGGTCCCCCAGCCGACCGCGTAGCCCGACTGACCCGGCATGGCGCCTCCTTCAGTGCCCTGCGACCTGCGCCCGGGCAGGCGCAACGACCCAGGGCCGGCCAGCGCCGCCAATTCGGGCCCGGACGAGCGAACCCCGTCCTCCGCTCATGTCTTCTCCTTCGCCACGATCCCTCGCCGGCCGCCCATCGCCCGTTCGACGCCGACCGACGCGGCCTCGTCGATCGCGCGAAGGTCAGCGAGCGCCGCAGCGAGCCGGCGAATCAGCGCATATCGATCGATGCCGAGCGCGAAGGCCGCCTCGTCCGCACCCAGCCCAAGGCCGAACCGCAGCGCCAGCACGGCGCGCTGCTCGAACGGCAGCGCCGCCAGGCAGGCATCGAGATCCCGTCCGCGACGCCCGGGCTCGGCGCGGGTGACGGCCCGCACGCGGCCGCCGAGCGGTCCCGATCCGGCGCGCCGCCGCGCGCGACGGACGCAGAGCCCCACGATCCACGGCACCAGCGGGAGCCGTTCCTCGCGACGCTCGATGGCCCGGAACGCCTCGACGAGCGTGTCGCGGACGACCGTCTCGGCCACGACCGGCGAGCCGACGCAGCGAACGGCGAGCGCGAACAACGGGCGGCTCGTACGGCCGATCAGCTCGGCATATGCCGCCTCCGACCCGAGCCGGCAGCGGTGCAGGAGCTCGCGCTCCTCGTCCCGGAACGTCGGTGCGGCGACGGCGGGCGGCGACGTCACGGCACGCTCCGGCTCAACGGCACGTTGAACGTCCACGGCCCCTTGACGCGGACGAGCGGTGTATCGGTTCCGGTCCCCGTCAGCTCGTCGATGCGGACGATGAGCGTGCCGTTCGCGTGATCGGATCCCGCGAGCGTGGTCAGCTCGAAGAGCCAGGACCCCGGGTCGGCGACGGCCGGCAGCGCCTGGAGGGGCAACGTTCGGCCGTCCAGCGTCACGAACCCTGCCGGATGCAGGTTCGCGAGGTCCGGCCCGGTCACCTTCAGCCGGCCGCGGATCATCGTCGGCGACACCGAGGCCGACTCGAGCGTGAGCGTGTACCCGGAAGCAGTCGTGGCGGTGCCGGGCGTGGCGAGCACCCCGGCCGCCAGGTCGGCGGTGAAGTGGAACGTCACCGGGGCCGGCATCGGGGTGAACGTCGCCCCGGGCGAGGGTCCGACGGCGGCATCGTGGGCGGAGACGGCGACCTCGAGCGTGAGCGCGAACTCGTGGCGGCCCGGGGCGAACGGCGTCTCGGGCAGGAACCCGAACACCCAGCCGTTGGCGTTCCCGTTCGGGTACCCGCTCGCGAAGTACGCGTCGCAGTGGATTCCGCCGGCTTCCGTGAGCGTCGGGTTCGGCCCGAACTCCACGTGCGTCGCGCCCGCGCCCTCGATCACGCTCACCCCCACGAGCACCTGGTTCGCATCGGCGTAGACGCGCTCGAGCGTGAGCCGGTACGGACCGGCGACCTGCGTGATCGCGGGCTGCGCGGCTCGGTCGAAGCCGAGCTGCCAGCCCTCGACGGGCGACACGATCGGCTCGAACAGCCCGACGTACGCGGCCCCGGCCCCGACGAGGACGAAGGCGGCGAGGAGGAGCGCCCCTGGGCGCAGCCGCCGCGGCAGGGCGCGTCGCCAGCCGAAGACGCGGCGCGCGGGACGGACCGATCCCGCCCGGCGCAGGGCGATCGCGGCTGCTACGCGCCCGTCCATGTGGGCGAGCCCGGCGGGTGTCGGCTCGACCGCGAAGGCGGCGCCGAGCAGCGCATTGAGGCGTGCGGCGCTCAGCGGCATCGGCTCACTCCCAGCCACGGCAGGCCTCCCGGAGCGCCTCGAGCGCTCGGCTCATCAACTTCTGGGTGGCGGCCTCGCTCTTCCCGATCACGACGCCGATCTCGCGTGCCGAGAGGCCCGCGCCGTACCGCAGGGCGAGCGCCTCGACGACCGGTTCGTCGAACCGGCGCAGCTGGCGGCGCAGCTCGTCGAGCTCGGCGCGATGGACGGCCGAGCCCTCGGGATCGTCGCGAGCCGCGGGGAGCTCCCAGGCCCGCAGCGCGTCGAGCGAGTGCGTGCCGCGCTGGCGGCGGGCGGCGTCGATGGCGGCGTTGCGCGCGATGCGCAGCAGCCAGGCCGGGAAGCCGGCGCCCGAGGGCCGGAAGCGATCGAGCGAGGCGAGCGCGCGCTCGAACGTCAGGGCGGCCAGGTCGGCCGCGGCGTCGTCGGAGCCCGTGCGCGCCCGGAGGTACCGATAGACGGCGAGACGGTGGCGCTCGTACAGGAACCCGAACGCCTCGGGATCGCGCCTGGCGGCCTCGACGAGCGCCTCGTCGGTGGCGGCCGACTCGATGGCAGCCACCTGCTCAGCCCCGGTCGCGCTCGCGCCGATCGCCAGCCCGCCCTCCACGGCTCCCTCGCCTCCCACACCGTCGCTCGACGGCGCTCGAAAGGGATAACGGAGCTGGGGACGGAATCCGGACATCGGGCTCGGTCAGCGAGGGGTGGCGCGCGGGCTGGTTGATGCGCGCGTGGAGGAGGCCCCGGTGGCCCGAGGTTCACTCGTCGGGTGCACGGACAGCCTCCCTCCCCCGCCGCATGTCGCATGCTGACCACCACGGGAGTCAAGCCGCAAGTGCCAGGTGGACGGCAGACTGTCGGGGCACCGACCTGCCGTCGACGAGGCTCGGGCTGGAAACGCAGAGCTGGCTCGCCGCTACCTGGGAGCCGACAGCCGGAATGCGTCGCCGCTGGGAACGAAGGTCCGGAACGCGAAGGGCCCGACCCGATAGTCCATCCAGAACCCTGTGAGGTGGAACACCCCAAGGCGGCTGCCGTCCATCTCGACGAGGACCTGGTCCTCGGGCTCACAGCAGCTGCGCGGGGCCACGCCGATCGGCGGCAGGCCGAAGCTCCCGCCCGCGGCCGCCGAGACGAAATGCGCCGACGTGGTGATCGTGACGATGCCGGACGCGCGCGGATCCGCAGCGCGGACCAGCACCCGGACGACCCCCGGAGCCTCGCCCTTCCAGACCGGCTCCATCCGCTCGACCACCGCACCCACCGGCCAGTCCTGTCGCAGCCAGACACCGGCCAGGAACACGTGCTCACCGGGCCCGACGATCGCCTCCGGCGTCCAGCCTGCGGCGTCGTCGGAGTAGACGACAGGGGTCGCGCCGATGCGGAGCAGGAACGGACCGCTCCGCACGCCGAACGGCTCGAGCGGGCCGCCGGGATAGCGCCACCCGGCGAGGACGTTCAGGGCCAGCACGAGCACGGCGAGGAATGCCACCGCGCGCAGCACGACGGCCGGCGACAGACGCGCCGCCATCCGGCGCTCGGGATGGGCAATCGGCCGATGGCCGGCCAGATCCACGGAGTCGCCGGGGCGACGTTGGTGCGTTCATCGGCCTTCGCAGGAGCCCGTGTCGAGCCCCATCTGGTGGACGAACTCGCTGCCATCGAGCGCCGATCCGGCGACCCCCGCGCCGCCGCCCCAGGTGTCGTCGGTCGCGGTCGGCATCGAGCCGCGCAGGGCGAAGGCGAAGCGGGTCTCGGTGTAAGGGGGCCGATGATCCGCGAAGATCAGCGCAACCGAGCCGTTCGGTGAGCAGCGCGCCTCGACGAACGAGAGGTGGAGCGGCAGGCGGAGTCCGTCGATCGCCTCGGACCAGAGCTGCTGTCGCGCGGCCGGGACGAAGGCGGCGAGCGACGCTGGAACGGGCCGATCGGGCCACAGCACAGGCGGCACGAACGTCGTGATCAGGCCGATGGCGACCAGCATCGCGACCCCGGCCGCGATGACGCTGGCCACCGTTCTCACGTTGGTGCCCGCACCTGTCAACGCCGTCTCCGCATCGTCATCTGACCCCGCCGCGCAAGAGCCTCCGCACTACGCCCGAGCCCGCCGGCTGCGCCGCTCTACAAGGAGCGCGGCGCCGCCCACGAAGAGCGCCACCCACACGACGAACATGACGTTCGAGAAGAACGTGGCGAGTGGATCTGCTGTCCGGGCGCTCAGGGCCGCCTCGGTCAGAAGTCCAGCGGCCAGCCCGATCAGCAGCGTCTCGACGAGCGTCAGGAAGGGCGTATCGGACCTCATGGCGATGCCCGGCGCAAGGACTGCGAGAACGAGCAGCCCGACGACCACGCCTCGTCGCACGTTCAGCGGTTGCCCGGGCGTCCTCATCGTCTCGAACCCTCCCTTCCCCGGGAAGTCTGACCGACCGCCATCCGCAGGCAGTCTCTCCCGGATGTCGCCAGACCCCAAGCGCCGTTCGGCTCGATCGGAGGCGAACGCCGCAGCTGGTTCCAGCCATGGCTCCCGCTATCGATAACGCCGTGACGCGTCGGATCCGGACAGTGCCAGATGGCCTATTGACAGTCGAGCGATACCGATCGATGTTCGATAGATGAACGTGATCGTCGTGCGGCTGCTCCGCGTCGCGCTCGTCGTCCTCCTGCTCGGATCCGTGCTCGCCCAGGTGCTCGTGCCGGTGTTCGGAAACGCGGAAGAGCGCGTATTCCCGGAGCTGGCGTACCTCGTCGCCCCGTACTCGGCGGCCGGCATCCTCGTCATCGCCTGCGGCCAGGTGACGTTGCTCGTCGTCTGGCGGCTGCTGTCCCTCATCGAGGGCGGGGTCATCTTCACCCGCCGCGCCCTGCTCTGGGTCGACGTGATCACGGGGTGCGGCGCGCTCGCCACGCTGTTGAGCGCAGGCGTCCTGCTCCACCTGCTCGTCTTCGTCGGGGCCCGGCACCCGACCCTCGTGCTCGGGCTCGTCGCGGCCCTGGCCGGCGGGTCGGCGTTCGTGCTCCTCATGGTCGTCATGCGTGGCCTGCTCGAGCGGGCGATCGCCGACCGCACCGAACTCGACGCGGTGATCTGATGGCGGTCCTCGTCGATCTCGACGTCATGCTCGCCCGGCGCAAGATGTCGGTGGGCGACTTCGCGAAGGCCGTCGGCATCACCCCGGCGAACGTCGCGGTGCTGAAGAACGGCCGCGCTCGTGCCATCCGGTTCACCACCCTCGACGCGATCTGCCGCGTGCTCGACTGCCAGCCGGGCGACATCCTCCGGTGGACCACCGAGCGGTCGCCATGACGACGGGGCCGAAAGGGAACGCGAGGAGGCCACTGATGCGCTCTGGCCTCGTGGCCGTCGCGCTCGGGATCGTGGTCGCAGGCTGCAGCGGTTCTCCGGTCGGCGGGACCGCCACCGTCACCGGGACGCTCGTGGGCTCCGACGGCGCCTGCCTCTACGTCGTCGTGCCGCACGGCGACGCCACCGATCGCTACTGGCTCCGGCACCTGCCGTCCGGGTACGAGGCGGACGAGCACGGCCTTTACGGACCCAACGGAAGCCTCACCCCGATGGGCGCCTTGCTCACCGTCTCCGGGGCATTCTCCTGGGATCCCTTCGATCGGCACTGCGCCGGCGCCCACATGCTCGACGTGACGGCGATCACGTAGGCGAGCTGGCCCCCTCGCCCGGGGGCTTCCGGCGGCCGCACCTCCTGCAGTCGCGGTGGCCGTGGCGCGGCACGGTGGTTCACTCCCCCTGTCAACCTCGGGTGGGTCCCGATCGATCAGGTCGCCTTCTGGGCGCCTTCGGCGACCGCGGAGGAGGCAGACATGCCGGATCGACTTCCGACTGTGCGGACACGGGAACCGATGGACGGGGTAGCGTCGTCAATGCGCCGATGACCCGCCGCGTTCGCCGTGCCGCCGTCCTCCTGCTCGCGGGCTTCGCGTCCGCATGCTCCCCGGCCCCGACAGCCGCGCCGACTGGGGTGCCGCTCTCCCCGTCCCCGTCTGCTGCCGCGTACGTGACCGACTCCGCCGACTTCATCACGTTCGAGCGCCCGGCCGACTGGGTGCGCTCGCAGCCCAACCTCCACGCGCCCGACGAGAGCGGCCCGCTCATCTATCTCAGCACGCAGCCCCTGCTCCCAAGCTGCGCGGTGCCGCCCTCGGCGACCCCGCATCCGGCCGACTCGCAGGGCCTCGCCTGCCAGTGGCCCCTCACCCGGCTCGCGCCCGACGGCGTGCCCGTCGAGTGGGGCACGACGCGCATCATGGTGCCCCGTCCCACCTCAGGATCGGCCTTCGCGATGAACGGCGGGAGCGGGAGCATCCAGGTCGAGCGCCCGGGCGCGTGCCAGGCGATCGGCGGGGACGAGACCATCAGCGTGTGGGTCCCCACTCCCGCCGCGTCGGCGACGCTCTCGAACGTCACGGTCTTCGCCTGCCTGCGCGGGCCAGACCTCGCGACCGCCGAAGCACAGGTGCGCCGGATGCTCGCCAGTGCGTCGGTGGGCGGCTGATGGCGAGGCGTTACGCGCCTGCGTGCGCCCTCGTCGCGGCGCTCGTCGGCGCGGGCTGCGTCGGGAACCATCCGGCAGGCGCCATCAACATGCGCAACGACTCCTCGGCTCCCGTCACCGTGCACATCGCGTGGCCGGGCGGCCTGCCCTTCGGTCTGTTCGGGCCCGGCAGCGTGACGCTGACCGTGCCGCCGTGGCAGCCAGGATGGTGCGCGACCGCCGGGCTCGGCGTCATCGGGGTGCCAGCGACCGTCACGGTCTCCGGCGCTGCCCTGTCGCACACCGCCACCTACAGCGTGCCCGCGGACGTGGTGGAGTCCTCGTCGTTCTACCTGCACGTCGATCGGACGGGCACGATCGCGACCGGGGCGAGACCGCCCATCCAGCTCCCCTGCACGGGGTATCCGGTCGGGCAACAGCCGTAGGGCTCGCCGGATCAGAGGCGGCAGGCGGGCCGTGCTCGTCGGGGGCTCGACAACCGATCTACCCGGCTCTCCCGAGACGTATCTCGCCGCTGCCAGCGAGTGAGTTGCCCGGCCTGAAGCCACCCTCCACGACACCCCGTTCGGCAGGCGGTGCCCGGACAACGAGCGGCGCTGTCGTTTGGCAGGCGTCGCGGCCGACCACTCCCGCGCACGCCGCGATCCTTCATGCCGTCGAGTCGACCCACAGCTCGACGCCCGTGCCCGCGTCGAGGACGGCGCGCGCGAACTGGCCGGGATCCCCGCCGACGACCTTCAGCGACAGCACCCAGCACAGCCGCAGCGTCGGCGAGGGGCCGGTTCCGGGCGCGACCGGCGGCGCCCACGTGAGCGTCGCGTCGGCGACCTGCACGGGCAGCAGCGAGGAGCGCGAGCTCCGGGCCGCGACGAACGCGGCCTCGGCCTCGGCGCGAGAGAGGACGTGGGCGGGCTTCGGTTCGAGCGTCCGGTCGAGGTGGTGGAACCCTGCGAACGAGCCGTCCGCGTAGAGCGTGATCCCGGTGCCATCGTCCATCGTCGGCACGCCGTCGACGGTCCGCGGCCAGGAGGCGGTCCAGAGGTCGGCATCGAACGTGAGCGGGACCGAGTCGGTCGGGATGGAGTAGCCAACGGCCGCCGCGACCGACACGACGCGGCCCGACGCGACATCCTTCGTGACCGCGGGCGTGCCCGGCGGAGATGCCGTGCGGAAGACGAAGGTGAGGACGCCGCTGGTGTCCCACTGCACCTGCCAAGCCGTCCCGAAACGCACGACCATGTTCGTCGCGCCCGTCGTCGTGTCCGCCTCCTGGCCGACCGTCCCTCCCCCGGGCACGTCGTAGCCGAGCGCCTGGATCAGTGAGCCGGCGCGCGCGAGCCACGATGAGTCCGGACCAGCCGCCGCAGGTGACGGCGAGGGCGTCGCGGACACGAAGGGCTTCAGCGCGACTCCGGAGAGATCCACGAGCGTGCTCCCTGAAGCGTCGAGGGCGACGATCCGCACGACACTCGACGCGGTTTCGAGCCGGGCGATGTAATGCCCGTTCCCGAGGGCGGCTGACGAGCTCGACCCATCGGCTGCCGTCACGACGACGGCCGCTGCTCCAGCCGGCGCGCGCCCGACGATGATCTGGCGCGGTGCGGCGGTTGCGGCGCCGACGCCCGTGTCGTATGTCAGCGCGGACGACGGAGCAGGATCCATGCGTCCCACGTCGGTCTGAACGGCCCCGAATCTGCCGTCGCTTCCGCGTCCGACGGCACACAACGTCTCATCCGTTCCCGACACGAAGAGCAGCACGCTCTCGTCCGCCTGATCGAGCTCGACCGCGAGCCTCCAGCCGGTGGTGCCAGCTTCGGCCGACGCCGCGCTCGCCGGCATCCCGCACGCGGCGACCGCGGCGAGGTTGGGCACGTTCGCCGTCGCCGAGGCGCCGGCGTCCCCGATCCAGAACTCGACGCGATCGCCGCCCATGCCCCCCACGGTGCTCCCGATGATGACGGCGCGCGAGCCGCTGACGGCAAACGCGAAGGCCGCGTCCTGTGATGTGGCCGCGATCGCGTCCGACCGCCATGCCGCCCCATCCCGGGAACTCCAGACCGAGGCCCCACCAGGGCCGAGGCTGCCCAGCGCGACGAAGCCGCCGCTGAGCGCATAGAGCTTCGGGACCGACGGGGGATAGATCGACGGTGCAGCGAGCCCACTCACAGTCTTCGTCCACGTCGCACCGCGGTCCGCGGAGGCCCACACGGCCAGGCCCGTCCATCCGTCAGGGACCGATTCGTCACCCCGGGCGGGAACTGCACCCAACGCCACGAGCCGCTGGCCCTGTCCCGCCACGGAGAGCAGGCGCGCATCGAGTTGCGATGCGCCGTCGAACGTCGCGCGAATCCAGTGACGGCCATCCCGCGACGTCCAGGCCACCGCAGCTGTCTCGATCCCACCCACCGCCACGAAGCCGTCATTGGTCGCGGCAACGCCCCTCACCAGCGCGTTGGGCGTCCCAACATCCACGCGCGTCCAGTTCGTTCCGTCTGGGCTCCAGGCGGGCATGTCGTAGTCGCGACCCACGGCCAGGAAGCCGGCCGGCCCCGCGGCCACGCGGTCGAACTCCCCCGCGGCAAAGGCTGGCTGGTCCGGGACGCGCCTCCACGTGACTCCGTCGGTGGAGGTCCAGACCGCGGCCCGTGGGGCGGGATTCGTGCCCGTCGATTTGCCTGAGTTAGTGCCCGCCCAATCGGCGCCGACGGCGACCATCGATCCGCCGCAGGCGACGATCGCGGAGACGCCCGCGTAGCTTCCCTGTGGCAGCGATCCGGATGGAGTCCAGCCGGTGCCGTCGGTCGACCGGAAGACTTCGGGGGCCCGTCCGCTGTCGATCGAGGACACGACGGCGACGAACGCTCCGTCGGGAGCCACGGCGATCGCCGTGCCCTGCACGGGACCGACGTGGAAGTCCGGCGCATCCGGGACCCGTGACCAGCTCGTGGGCGGCACGCCGGAGGGGAGAACGATGGGTGGCCCGGCGGTGGCCGAAGGCGACCCGACAGGGGTTTGACCCGGGGACGCGCTCGCCCCCGGTCCGACTGGCTGTTGCGGGCGCAGCGCGAAGAGCAGTCCGGCCGCGCCGACCACGAGGATGACGGCGGCCAGCCCCGCCGCGAGCCGGGGCAGGACTCGCCACGAACGCCGGACCGAAGTCCGCGGCGTCGCGAGCGTCTCGCGGACGCGTGTCCGGAGCGCCGGCGACGCGGGCTCCGCCGTCATCCGGACGAGGGTCCGCCGGAGGTCTCGCTCGAACTGCTCGTCGCTCATCGTGCGTCCCTCCGCTCGGAGGTCTCGCGCTCCCAGGCCGTCCGCAGATGACCGAGCGCGTAGTGGATGCGGGACTTCACCGTCCCGAGGCGCTCGCCCGTCCGCTCGGCGATCTCCTCGAGCGACAGGTCGGCCCAGAAGCGCAGCGCAATGACCGCGCGGTGCTCGGGGGAGAGCTCGGCCATCGCGCGCTCGAGCGCATCGAGCGTGGCGAGGTCGGTGGTCGAGTCGGATGCCGGAAGGCTCGCCGGCAGGTCGAGCGTGATCGGGCGGACGCGTCGACGGCGCAGCTGGTCCCGGCACGCGTTCACCACAATCCGCGTGAACCACGCCTCCATGCGTTCGGGGTCGCGCAGCCCATCGAGCCCGCGCCAGGCCATGCACACCGCGTCATGCACGACGTCCTCGGCCTCGGATCGGTCGCCGAGGATGACGGCGGCCAGCGCACAGGAGCGGTCGAGGGAGGCCTCGACGTGGCACGCGAAGGCGCGCTCGATCTGCCCCGCGGCCTCCCCCCGGAGCGCCTCCGTCACCAACTCCCTCTCCGTCGCGCGAACGGCCTCCCCGATCACGACCCCATCTGACGCCATGAGGGCCCGAAAGGTTCAACCGCGCCCGAACTCGAGGATCGCGATCCGACGCCAGGGGTCAAGGGGCGTTGGACCCGTGGACGAAGGAGTGATCCCGCGCCCGGCATGGTGCGGACCAGTAGAATGTCCATATGACCATCAAAATGACTGCTACGGAAGCGAAGGCGAAGATCCTCGCGCTGCTGGACCAGGTGGCCGGTGGCGAGGAGGTGGAGATCACCAAACACGGTCGGACGGTCGCGAGACTTGTTCCGGCGCGTGGCCCGCATGCGCTGAAGGCGAGCCTGACGGGCGTGGCGATGACGGCGGCACGCGATGAGGACCTGTTCTCGACCGGCGCGACGTGGGAGCTGTCGTGACCGCAGTCGTCCTCGACAGCCACGTCCTTCACTGGTGGTCGGCGGAACCCGACCGGATCAGCGCGGCCGCGGCGCGAGCCATAACCGAAGCGGATGAGCTCGCGGTCGCCGACATCTCGTGGTTCGAGCTGGCCTGGCTGGCCAGGCACGAACGGATCGTCGTATCGATCCCGATCGCATCGTGGCTGCAGCAGCTGGCCGTGCAGGTCACGACCATTGCCGTCACACCCGCGATCGCGACCACAGCCGTCAATCTGCCCGCATCGTTCCCCGGCGATCCAGCCGACCGGTTGATCTACGCGACGGCGATCGAGTCCGGCAGCCGGCTGGTGACCAAGGATCAGAGGCTTCGGGAGCACGCGCATCCGCACCCGGTGACCATCTGGTAGTCGGCGTGCCCGCCCCGACCCACGATCGGACTGACCGGCCGACCGACCAGCCGCGCGAAGCTCTCGGTGCCGGTCTCATGCGTTTGGACGTCCCGCCCACGCGCTCCATGCGCGAACATCGATCCATCCGGGGGGCTGCATCGTCTGGAACGGCATGTTCGGACGGGAGGCGGCGGTGACGGAGCGCGCGGTGGTCGACAGGGCGGCCGATCGCGAGGACGCCTTCGCCCGGCTCGCGGATCGCCAGCTCGCGGCCTCGTATCGGCTGGCCGCGGTGCTCCTCGGCAGTGAGGTCGAGGCGCAGGATGCCGTGCAGGATGCCGCCGTCCAGGCGTGGGACCGTTTCGGGAGCCTGCGGGATGCCGAGCGGTTCGGGCCGTGGTTCCAGCGCATTCTCGTGAACGGCTGTCGGGACCGGCTGCGGCGCCGACGACGGGTGCGCACGCTGCCGATCGAGGAGGCGCCGGAGCGGGTCGCACCGTTCCCGGCAACCCGGCTGGCCGAGCTCGACGCGTTGCGACGTGCGCTCGCGGACCTGCCGTCCGAGCAGCGCGAGGTCGTCGTCCTGCACTACTTCGGCGGGTTCACGCTCGACGAGGTCGCCGAACGGACTGGCGAACGGGCCGGCACCGTGCGCTCGCGGCTGCACGCCGCGCTCGAGGCGCTGCACGCGGCCTACGACGCGGTCGAGCGTGCCGACGGGGGAGGCTCACGATGAGCGACGAACGCTTCGACGCCGACCTGCGCGCGGTCCTCGACGAGCTCGCCCCGGCCGAGGTGCCGCCCGAGCTCCGCCTGGCCGTCCTCGACGTCCCGCACGCCCGGCCGAATGTTCGTCCCGGCGCGTGGTGGTCGCGGTCCGGCTGGCGGCCGATCGCGGTGTCGCTGGCGGCGCTCGCCGTCGTGGTCGTCGCGGCGCTCGCGGTCGTGCTTCTTCACCCCTTCCCGTCGGGACCGACCGCGGGCGGGCTGCCCACAACCAGCCCGCTGTCCTCCCCGCACAGCGCGCTCGTGTCCGGCTGGGTCGAGCAGACCGATGGCGCCTACGGGTACCGCATGTTGCGCCCGGCCAACTGGACGACGACGAGTGGCGACGGGATGCAGCGCTTCTACGTCGCGCCCGGGTTCCAGGGCTCCCAGGTGCAGGGCGTCGAGGTGCTCGTGACGAACCTGAAGGTGCTCGGAACATCGATGGGGACCAACGGGTCCGTCGCGCAGTGGTCGCTGTTCCAGCAGCACCCCGACCTCGCCGGCTGGACGGCGGCGCTCGAACGCATGATGGCGGTGGACTTCACCTACCACGTCATCCGCACGCTGCCCGAGGCGAAGCTGTACGCGATCACCGCAGTGGAGGGCAAGGAGTCGCCCACCCTGCTCGTCGTCGCGTACGCCATCGCGGGCGGCGAGCCGTTCTCGCTCACGCTCGAGGCGGCCGGGACGTATAGCGATCTCGCCACCCTCGAGCGGAACGGCGTGCTCGACGACTTCGCGACGATGGTCGGCAGCATCGCGCCGATCCCGGCCGATCCGTCGAACGTCGTCCCGGCGATGCCGACGCCGCCGTCCGGGTCGACCGGCGCCCCACCGTCGGCTCCGCCAGCCGCCACACCGATCACCTCCGGCATGACCGACTACGTCGTCCACCCGGCAACCCCGAGGCCGTCGAAGCCGGTGACCGATCAGGCTATCCAGGTCCTGTCGGCTCGGCTGCACTCGCTCGGCATCGGTGACTTCTCGATCGCCGCCGGCGACGCGATCACCGTCAGCGTCCCGGCGTCGGCCGATCAGGCCGCCGTCCGCGCCGTGCTCACGACGACCGGCGAGGTGTCGTTCGTGCCGCTGCCGCCGGCGACCTACGGGACATCGACGAGCGCCGGCACCAAGCCCGTTCCGAATACCGGCGACACGCTCGATCCGGCGCTCACGCCGCTGCTCGGCTCGGCCGAGATCGCGAGCGCGCAGGCCTCCACGGACGCGAGCGGCAATCCCGCGGTCGACCTCAGCTTCACCCCTCAGGGGGCGCGGCTCTTCGCGGACTGGTCGACCGCGCACGTCGGCGAGTTCTTCGCGGTCGTGCTCGACGGCAAGGTCCTGCTGGCGCCGTGCGTCAAGACACCGATCACGGACGGGAAGGGCATGATCGCGCTCGGTCAGGGCGGGCTCCCGGCGCCAGCGTCCGCCATCGTCGCGATCGTGTCGTCAGGCCCGCTGCCTCCGGAGTGGCGCCAGTCGCCCTGATCGGCAGGGCCGCCCTACGGGACCGACAGGAAGCCGATGCTGCGGAGCGGCCAGCAGCGCAGCCATGCCCGTCCGACGACATTCGCGAGGGGGAACGCGCCGTAGACCCGGGAGTCGGCGGCGAAGGCCCGCTCGTCGCCCAGGACGAAGAGCGAGCCCGCCGGCACGACCCAGTGCGTCTGGCCCGAGCCCTCCGGACCCGAGCCCTCCGGATCGGTGGGCACACCGTCGCGCACGTAGGGCTCCTCGAGCCGACGGCCGTTGACGACCACGTGTCCGGCCCGCAGGTCGACCGTGTCGCCGGGAAGCCCGATGACGCGATACGCGGACACGAGATCGTCGGGCGACGGGCTCGGACCGAGGCGGACCATCACGACGTCGCCGCGGCCGTAGCCGAAGAGGGCCGGCAGCAGCGGGTCGGTGAGGACCTCGTCGCCCGGCTGGAGCGTGTTCCGCATCTCCATCTGGAGCACGGGATACGGGTGGGCGAGCGCCGCGCCGGCACACGCGAGCACGGCGACCGCGGCGACGAGGATGATGGCGAACGCCCTGAGCCGATCCGCCCGACGAGATCGCACGGGCGCCGGCCGAGGCGGCTCGGGCGGTGCGGGCGGATCGAGGTCGATGACCTCGGCGCCGAGCGCGCTGGCGTCGACCGCCGGAGGCCGGGCATGCTGCGCCGAACGACGCAAGGCCAGTCGAGGTCGCGGCAGCTGTCCGGTCACAGGACCGGGAACGCAGCAGGCCGGAGCGGCTGGAGGACCGAGCCGACCTGGTGCAGGATGCCGGGCGGCGGCGGCGCGGTCACGAGCGCCCAGATGAGCGCCAGGAGGAGGAAGAGGCAGGCGAGGATGAGGACCCCGAGCAGCTGTCGTCGAAACCCAGCGAACAGGGCGCATCCTCGCGGCGAACGGCGTCAGCATACTGCGCGCCGCGCCTATCGGAGAAGGGCCGCTCGGCTCCGCGGCCCGTCGCGCCGCGTCCTGCCCTGTCGTCCCGTGCCTGCGCCTCCTCTGCCCGCAGGGCGTCACTGCGAGCATCCGTCAGCTCGGCGAGGGCGACGGGATCGTGAACGGCTCGGAGATGGTGACGGTACCGGCGGCATCCGACCGGACGTCGACGACGATGTCGGGTCGGGCGTGCTTCATGTGGAAGACGACGTGGCCGGTGTTGGGCAGGATCAGCGAACAGAAGGCGCCCGGCGGACACCAGGGACCGAAGGCGAACTCGATCCAGTCGATGTCGGAGTCGTGTGCGACGACCGCTCGTGCGGCGGTGACGGCGCGATCGCAGGTCAGCGTGATCACGACCGGGACGAGCGAGCCGTCCGGACCGACCTCCCGGGCGTACTGGCCGGTGTCGGGGTCGCAGACAATCGTGGGCGCGGTAGCCGACGAGGAAGGCGGCGGCGATGCGGTGGCCGCCTCTGTCGCACCGGGAGATGATGACCAGCGGGCACAGGCACCTGGTGCGGGTGCGGGACCATCGCCCGCGAACGTGCCGAGCGCGATGGTGTCCGCCCGGATGAGCAGCATGAGGTAGCCGGCCCGGGTCACGTCCCAGTGGCCGAGGGCCGCTCCGCCTGTCCGCCGCACGTCGAGCGACCATGGCAGCGGCGGGACATCGGCCTGCCCCGGAACCAGCTGGTCGCCGCTGCCGCAGAGCACCGACGCGACGAGCGTGCCGCCGATCAGCACCTCGACCGGCGGTCCGTCCACGTCGTCGACGTACAGGCTCGACCCCGACGGTGACGCCGGTGGCGGCGCGGACCCGGTCGGGATGCCCCGATGCGCCGCCTGCTGCAGCGTGCCCGCCACGAGGGTGACGACGAAGATGGCCACGAGCACCAGCAGTGTGTCGAGCGTGCGGAAGGAAGGACGATGGCTCACGGCTGCGGGTCCAGCGGGACGGCACTGGCCGGGACGGCGTGCGTGTCCGGATGACCGGGCAGCGGCAGCGACTCGTGCCAGGCGAGCATGCCGTGCTGTGCCTGGACCCAGTCGGGTTGTCGCAGGCCGGCCACGACCCTGCCCTCGGCCTCGCCGGGCACCCAGACGATCAGTTCGCTGTCGGCAGCGGCGTCCGGCGTATCGAACCAGGCGATCCAGGCGACGAGGTGATCGCCGATCGCGATGTCGGAGGTCGGCCCGGGCTGCCGCACCGGCCCGGAGGGCGCGCCGATCCGCACGGGCGCTGCGGGGCCTGACGTCCCGCCGCCCGGGGAGGCCATCCAGATCGAGGCGTCGGTGGCGTCGGAGCGCGACCATACGAGCGACTCGGAATCCATCGCGGCATGGCTCACCAGCGTCGCAACCTGCATCGGCTGCCCGGCGTCCGAGCGCGCCAGCAGCAGCGACGAGTCGGGCGCGAAGCCATCGTCCGTCTGGCGGTAGAAGAGGGCTTGCCCCGCAAGCCCCACCTGCACGACGTACCCGGTCGTGCGCATCGAGCGCAGCACGGCATTCGTCGAGAGGGACCGAACCACGAGCGTGCTCGACGCGGAGCCGTTGGTCCCCGTGTCCATGGCGTAGGCGATCCGGTCGCCAGCGGCCGCGAGCACCGGCGGTTGCGGGCTGGCCGCCTCGCCGATCAGCGGCAGGTTCGAGTCCGACCCGGAGGCAAGGACGGACAGGATCCCGTTCGTGAGCGAATACGAGACGATCTGCCAGAGCAGTGGCTGGCCTGCATTGGGGTTGCCGCCCGTCTCGCCGTTCGCAGGCTGCGGGTGCACATACCACGACTCCGCCCAGAGCAGTCGGTCGCCGTCGAGCAGGAGGTCGCTCAGCACGTGCCCCGGCGGCCGGGTGACGAGCGTGCGGCGTGCCCCGCTTGCGAGCGCGACCTCGGCGAGCGTCACCGGGGGATACGGCTCCGCCGGTGCGTTCTCCGTGTAGGCACGGTCCCCGCTCAGCGCGAATGTGCCGCTCGGGAGGACCTGCTCGGAGCCCGGCCCGAAGGTGAGCGGCGGCGGCGGAGGCGCGAGCGTCGGCAGTGCCGGACGCCCACTCGCGGGCGCGCTCGGCGCCGAACTCGCGGTCGGGGCACTCGTGGCGGCGGAGCTCCCGCAGGCCATGCCGGACGAGCACGCTCCCGGAGACGTCGCTGCAGGCGCAGGCACGGCACTCGGCGTGCCGCTGCCGGTCGCGCCCGGGCTCGAGGTCGCCGCGCAGGCAGCCACGATCAGGGAGGCGGCGAGCAGTCCCAGGTGTGCGCGCGCTCGCCGCCCGCTCATGGGCGCCGCGGCAGGAGGAACCGCGCGGAGGCGTGTGGCGTGGCCACCGTGATCCCGATGCCAGACCGGGCGTCGCGAGGCATGCTCATGGAAGCCGTGCCCGCGCCACGGCCGGCCCGCCGTTCATCGGTTCGCCGCCAGCAGCGCGGCGAGCGGGACGCCCAGGAGCACGGGCCGCGTGAGCTCAGGGTCGCTGTAGAAGGTCCACGTCACCCAGTCGCCCGTGACCGCCGCGCTGTGCATGACCGCTGGGAGCGGCCCGTCGAGGATGCGGAGGCCGTCCTGCGCCGACCAGGTCGCGACGCGCTCGTCGTATCCCTCCTCGCTGCAGGTGAGGAGCGCCACCCCCGACGCCGCGCCGAAGGGGAGGCAGAACGGCGTCGGGTTCCGGTTGAGCGCGACGACGCTGTTCCCGGCGGAGCGCACCACGGTCCCCCAGCCGAGCTGCCATTCGCCCGGGCTCGTCAGCACGGCGCTGCCGTCGAGGACGACGCTCTCCGGCGCGTAGCGCCAGCTGTGGCCGGGCACCGCGAGCGGCACCTCCCGCGCGAGTCCGGTCGCCACCGGGGCGCGCATGACCCGCCAGCGCGTGACCGGTCCGGGCGCCTGCGCGTTGGGCGACTCGACCCAGGCCACCGAGGTCGCGGAGAGGGCGAGCGCGGTCACCTGCGTCGCCGTGTCGATGACGCGGAGCATGCTTCCCGATGAGAGCGAGCGCAGGACGATGCGTGATCCCGCCGGGTACTGGCTCGTCGGGTGGTCGACGGCGTAGGCGACGGTGCTTCCGCTCACGGCGACGGGCGGGATCACCGGGTCGTCGCAGGTCACGCCGGCGTTGGGATAGGTGAACTGGCGAGAGGAGACACCGGCGTCGAGGGTGCGCCACGCGCCGGCAGGCAGGCCGTCGGACCCGAGGGTCGCCGCGAGCAGCCGCCAGGCGATGGGCCGGCCGCTCAGCGACGTGCAGGGCGTGCCCATCTGCTCCGGTCGCGGTCCCTGCTGGACCCACGCCAGCACGACGAGCGAGAGGCCGCTGACCAGGGCGGTCGCGAGCGACTCGTAGGGCTGCAGCATCAACGGCACGTACCGCACCGAGCCGCCCCGGAGATCCACGACCGAGAGGTGACGCAGGCCGTGCAGCCACGGCTCGGCCCCGAGGTACACGTACGGGCCGACGGGCGGTCCGCCCGCCTTCGGCGGGAACTGCCAGTAGGCCGAGCCCGACCGCTCCGATGCCAGCGGGACGGTCACCACGGTTCCGGACGGCAGCGTGAGCGCGGCGGTGCCGGGGAGCGGCGGGATGGGTGTGGGTGACGATGTGGCCAGGACGGACGGCGAAGGCGGGAGCGAGGGAGGCGAGGAGGGCGGGACCGGCGTCGCCGGACTGCTGGCCGCGGGAGAGATGGGCGCCACCGTCGCGGGCGAGGGCGCGTGACTCGATGCCGGCGGACTGCTCGCAGGCGTCGGCGTCGGTCCCCCGCACCCGACGAGCAGCAGCGTCAGCAACCAGCCCACGAGTCGGCGCGCCATCGCCACCTCCGACGCGGAAAGCATGTGGGCGGTTCCGGCGAAGATCAAGGGGCGCCGGACGCGCCGCGTCGGGTCTCTTTGGACCGCCCGGCTCTTGACGCTCGACGGGAGTGGGGCGAGCGTGGTGTGGCGATGCCAATGCCACGGAAGCCAGGAGCAGGCGTTCACGCGAAACCGCCCGACCTCGATCGAGCGCGGTCCCGGGTCCGAGAGTTGCGGCCCGAGCAGGTGGCGGCGGGCCACCGCGAACCCTGCGCGATCTGCGGCGAGGAGACGGCGGTCGGCAGCGTCTTCTACTCGGACCGTCGGGTCATCGCGCGCGCCGACGGGGATGTCGTCTTCGTCTGCTCGCTCTGTCAGCAGCAGGCGGCCGCTGCGCGGCACGGACGGCCCCTCGACGAAGACGAGGTGCGCCGCATCGTGGACAACGGATCGGCCATCGTCCTCGGCTGGCGGCCGTAGCGGGAAGACCGCTGGATCGTCGGCGCCCGCGCCTGTCCCTCGGCGCAGGCCGGGGCGGGCCGCTTCCGATTCCGGTGCCTGCTCGGGTCGCGGCAGTCGGCCGCCGTCCGGAGGCCGCGCGTGGGCCGGGTACCGTCGTCGCGCCGCGGGTTCAGGCAGTCCGCAGTGCCGGCCGGGCAGTCGCGTCGGCGAGCGCGAGGGCGAGCACGGAAGGCGCCACGATGAGCCCGCCGAACTCCATGCCGAAGAAGCAGACGAAGAGCAGCGCAAGATCGAGGCCGATCGGGTTCCACGGCGTCAGCCTCGCGACGCCGCGGGCGACGAGCATCACGCCCGCCCAGAAGATGGCGGAGCCGAGGGAGGGCACGGCGGGGTTCAGCGCGACGACGAGGATGCCACCGCTCAGCAGGGCCCAGGCGAGCCCTCGCGCACTCGCGCTGAGCAGCCGCACCGGCCGGCGCCCCACCTGGGCGGGTGATCAGCGGCCGCGGGCCGGCGACCCGAGGACGGTCGGGAGGGCGCGCACCGCGGCAGCCCAGAGGAGGGCGGCCGGCAGGAACAGCCCGATGGCCGGCAGCACCAGGCCCGCGAGGACGAGCAGCGCCGCGTGAACGGGCAGGAACCAGGCCGCCGCGAGGCCGCCCGTCTGGAGCAGCCGGATCGTCGTCCAGGCCAGCGTCCAGGCCATGCAGGCGCCCATCACCGTGACCACGCCTCCGATCGCCGTCCCGAGGGGGGCGCCCGCGGCACGCGGCGACAGCCATGCGCCGGTGAGCGCGGACACGAGCAGGGCACCGGCGCCGAAGGCCGGACCGAGCCACGCGGGTCCCTCCACGACGGCGAGGCCGATGAGCTGGGCAAGGACGAGGAGGCCGCGCCCGGCGATG
>JAJYGO010000245.1 GCA_021785115.1 Chloroflexota bacterium
CTGCCCGCGTCCCACCGGTCGCCGTGGGCCGCCCGGCACTTGAGAAGGCAACGGCAAGCGGGGGTAGACTGGCCCGGCAGCAGGAAGTGCCCGCGAGGGCACCGCAGCCCCGAAGGGGGAGCCCATGGACGAGAGCCCGAAGCCAGCGATGGACGCGGACGAGCAGCCGACGGCCGGGACGGAACCGGTCGGCGGTGAGGCATCCGGCGGCGACGGGACCGGCGCAGGCGGCACGGAGTGGGAGACCGGTGGGTGGCGCGTTCACGATGAGAGCGCGCGCGACTGGGTCAGTCAGCTCCAGGGGATGATCGACAACGTCGCCGAGCATGCCGGCCCGGTGCTGCGCGAGGTGGCCGCCAAGGCCGCCGAGCTGGCCGCCGTCGCCGCAGAGAACGCGGGACCGGCCCTGCAGCGCGCCGCCACGGTGACCACCGAGGTCGGCCAGAAGGTGGCCGCCAGGAGCAAGGAGTACGCGGCCGAGCTGCGCCGCCAGCAGGCGGAGCAGGGTCCCGGCGAGGCGCCCGAGGCGCCGGAGGAGCACCCGCAGGAAGAGGCGTAGCGGGACGGCCTCCACGGCGAGGGCGGCGTCGGAGCCCGCGCCGCCGGATCACCAAAGCATCCGTCCGACGAGCAGTCAGGACCCGCGGTACACCGCGGGTCCTGCCTTGCCTTCACCGGGCCCGCCGGCCACGCCCCGGGCCCGCCGGCCACGCCCCGGGCCCGCCGGCCACGCCTGCTACCATCGCCGCCGTATGTCCGACCCGCATCGCTACTACCTGACCACCGCCATCGCCTACGCCAACAGTCGGCCCGGTCTCCACACCCTGTACGAGGTCGTTGGCGCCGACGCGATCGCGCGCTGGCATCGCATGCGCGGTGACGAGACGTTCTTCCTGACCGGTACCGACGAGTACTCCGTCAACATCGCGACCACCGCCTCCCGCCTCGGAAAGACCCCGAAGGCGTTCGTCGACGAGATGGTCGACCTGTTCCGCACCGCCGAGGACGGCCTCGCCATCGCGCCCGACCGCTTCATCCGGACCACGGATGCGGACCACGTGCGGGCGGTCCACGAGATGATCCGCCGTGCGTACGCCAATGGCGATCTCTACCAGGGAACGTACGAGGGCTGGTACTGCCCCAACGAGGGGTTCAAGGCGCCCAGCGACCTGGTCGAGGACGCGACCGGGGTGCACTGCCCCAACCACCCCGGCGTCGAGCTGCAGTGGCTGACGGAGCGCAACTGGTTCTTCCGCCTCTCCGCCTACCAGGAGCGGCTCGAGCGCTACTACGCGGAGCACCCGGACTGGGTCCAGCCAGAGTACCGGCGCAACGAGATGCTCGGCTTCATCCGGCAGGGGCTGGAGGACTTCTCGGTGAGCCGGGAGAAGGCGCCGTGGGGGATCCCGTTCCCCATCATGCCGGACGGCTCGTCCTCGCAGCGCCCGGACGGGTCGTGGGACCCGGACGCGGGGACCGTGTACGTCTGGTTCGACGCACTCACCAACTACGTCACCGGCGTGGGGTTCCCGGAGGCCCCGGACCGCTTCGCTCGCTGGTGGCCGGCCGACCTGCACATCATCGGCAAGGACATCAACCGGCTCCACACGATCATGTGGCCCGCGATGCTGATGAGCGCCGGGCTGCCGCTGCCGCGCCGGGTCTGGGTGCACGGGTGGCTGCTGGTGCAGGGCGAGCGCATGAGCAAGAGCCGCGGCAACTTCCTGGACCCGAACGACGTGGTGGCCGCCCTCGGCACCGACGGCGCCCGCTACGTCCTGCTCCGCGAGGTGGCCTTCGACCGGGACAGCGACGTCTCGTGGGACTCGTTCGTGCGGCGCTACAACGCGGACCTGGCGAACGACTTCGGCAACCTCGTGAACCGGAGCCTCTCCATGGCCGGCCGGTACCTGGACGGCGCGCGGCCCGCGCCCCGCCCCGAGCCCGAGGCGCCGCTCGCGACGGCGTGGCGCCAGGCGCTCACCGGGCACCAGGAGAAGATGTCGGCGTTCCTCCTGCACGACGCGCTCGCGGCACTGTGGGAGTTCGTCGGCGCAGCCAACCGGTTCGTCGATGCGGAGCAGCCGTGGGTGCTCGCGAAGGCCGCCCGCAACGGTGACGGGGAGGCGGAGGCCCGGCTGCAGGGCGTCCTGGGCGATCTCCTCGAGGCGTGCCGGCTCGTGGGGATCGCCGTCGCGCCGTTCCTCCCCGGTGTCGCCGAGCGGCTGGCCGGGCAGCTCGGGGTGCCGTACCCCTACGGACCCACCGGCGCCGGCGGCCCGCCCCTGGCGGAGCTGCTGCTCTGGGGCGCCGGACCGGCCGGTGGCCGGATCGGCACGCCTGCGCCGCTCTTCCCGCGCCTCGAGACCGAGGCGCAGCTGGCCGGCCAGGCCGGTCCCGGCGGACCTGCAGGCGCTCCCGGTCGCGCCCCTGCCTGATGGAGCGGCCGTGGTGCCCGACCGTCCAGCGACGGCGTCCGGCCGCGCTGCGCCCGGGGTCGTGACCGGCGACGCTGCCGGGCGCTCGGTCCCGGCCGGCGACCCCGCCGGGGATGCTGCCACCGGGAGCCCGGCCGTCCGGGTGACGCCGCTGATCGACGCGCACGGGCACGTGCAGGCCGATCCGTTCGCGCATGACCTCGCCGCCGTCCTGGCAGCCGCCGCCGACGCCGGAGTCGTGCGGCTGCTGGTCCCGGGCTGGGACCTCGACTCGTCGCGTGCGGCCGTCGCACTGGCCCGGGGAGCCGCCGGCGGGGCCGGGGCGCCGGAAGCGTCCCCCGTCCCGATCGACGCGGCCGTGGGGATCCACCCGCACGTCGCCGCGGGCGTCGACGAACCAACCTGGGAGGAGGTCCGCGCCATGGCCGGGGACCCGCTGGTGCTCGCCATCGGAGAGACCGGGCTCGACTACGACCGCCTCTTCTCCCCGAGGGAGGCGCAGCTGGCGAACCTGCGGCGCCACCTCGCCCTGGGGCGGGCCACCGGCAAGCCCGTCATCCTGCACTGCCGGTCGGCCGCCGGGCGCCGCGACGCGCAGGACGACCTCCTCGCCGAGCTGCGCGAGGCCGGTGTCGGCGACGGGGACTGGGTGCGCGCGCTCCAGGGCCGTCCGCCCGCGATCCTGCACTCGTTCTCGGGCCCGGTGGACTACGGGGAGGCCGGGCTGGAGCTCGGCCTCGTGGTCAGTTTCTCGGGGCTCGTCTTCCGCCGCGGCGAGCAGCCGTCCGCCGAGGTGGTCCGCCTCGTTCCGTCCGGGCGCCTGCTGGTGGAGACGGACGCGCCGTACCTCTCGCCGCCCGGGGCCCCGCGCCGGCGCAACGAGCCTGCGTGGGTGCGGGTGACCGCGGCCTGGGTCGCGGAGCGCCGCGGGGAGGACCCGGTGCTCGTGGGCGAGCGGCTGGTGGCCGCCTACGACGCGACCTTCCACGGCCCGGCCGGCGTCACGCCGGTGACCGGGGGTTCGCCGGCGACCGGCGGCATGTGCACGTGACCGGCAGCCTCCCGGTGATCCGCGGCGCGCCCGTGACCCGCGGCGCGCCCGAGACTCGCGGCGCGCCGGCATGAGCGGACGGCGCCGCGAGGCGCTCACCCTGCTGCTGCTCGCGATCCTTGCCCTGGCCGGGCTCGTCTCGGCGGCGGGGACCCGCGCCGGCCTTCTGCCGGCGGTGATCGTGGGAGTGCTGCTGGTCGGCGTGCTCGTCGCGCTGGGGGTGGCGCGGGCCGCCCGCTGATCGGCGGCCTCAGTCGATCGGCCGGGGCCCGGAGCGCTCGGCCGGCTCCTGCACCGCGCCGCGCGGCTCGCCTCCCAGCTCCCGTTCCAGCTCGGCCTCCACCTCGAAGGTGGGGCGGATCCCGGTCGCCGGCGGTGCGACGCGCACGCCGCCCTTGTCGAAGTCGATCAGGGCGCCGTCCGGCGCGAGGGCCAGGCTTGAGGGCGCCGCGCCGCCCGCCCGTCGCACCAGCGCCGCGGCGGCGAGACCGGCGACCGTGCCCGCGACCGCCGCCACCACCGGCAGTCCGACGGCGAGCCCGCGTCGCCGCGGGCCGTTCCCGGGCACGTGCACGGCGCGCGACAGGCGCGAAACGGGATGGCTGATCGACAGGGCGGGCATCGGCGACCTCCTCGGCCGGGTCATCCTGCACCGGCGCCGAGGCCGGGCGCATGGGCCGAGCGTCGCATCGCACGCGGCCGGACGGATCGGACCGCGTCGATCGCCGCCGGACGGATCGATCGCTGCGCGGACCTCCGCCGGGCGGATCGGTCGGCGGCCCGCCGTGCGCCGGTTCAGCCGGGAACCAGGCGACCTCGCGCGAGCGTGGCCCCATCCTCCGTGCCGACGGTGCACCACCAGTCCGGACCGTCCCGCCAGGCCCGTGCCACGAGCGTGGCGCCCGGCGCGGCCGGCAGCAGGTACTCCAGGTGGTACCGGCGCGGCGTCGCCTCGACCAGCGCCTCGCCGCCCGCCGCCGCCACCGCCTCGTCGATCCAGTCGACGTAGGCGGCGTTGTTGGCGTGGCCCATCGGATCGAGGTCGCGCCGCATCACCCGGATCGTGACTTCCGTCGCGCCGGCCGGCGCCTCGACGGGCTCGACGTGCGCGGGATCGAGCCGATCGGCGCCACCGAAGATCGCGAGCAGTTCCTCCGGGATGCGCCCCGGAGCCCCCTGGGTCGTGGTCATGACCCAGTCGGCGAGCCCGTGCGCCACGAGCGTCCCGTCGGTCGCCCTGAAATCGCTCTCGCGCCGCGCCCAGATGCGGCGCATCGCCATGACCTCGGTGGAGACGGAGAGCGTCACCCCGGGCCCCACGGGCCGCAGGATGTCCAGCACAAGGCACCGCACCAGCCAGAAGCGGCCCCGTTCGCGGTACCAGGGCAGGTCGAACCCGGCGCCCGCAGAGTGGGCCCACGCCACGTCCTGCATCGCTCGCAGGTGCGCGGCCGCCCGGCAGACGCCGCTCGCGGTCGCCTCGTCGAAGCGGACGCGGACCGGCAGTTCGATGCGGCGCGGCACGGCGGGTGCCCGGAGCGGATCCATCACCCTGAGTATGCCGCCGACGCCGCCGGGAGCGCCTCAGGCAGCCGGCAGCCACGTGCGGCGGGCGCGCGGATCCAGGGTCAGTGGGCGATATCGCGCCGCGCCATCCCCCACGCGCCAAGGGCGATCCCGACCACGGCGATGGCCAGGCAGGCGGTCACGCCCGCCGGATCCCACCGGCCGATCATGGGCTGCCCCAGGTGCGCGGTCAGCGCCAGCTGGTGGAACCAGTCGGGCAGGTTGAGGGGCGGCGCGAGCAGGTCGACCAGGTAGGTCGCCACCACGGCCAGCGCGGCGATTTCCGCCGCCACGGAGGTCCGCCACAGCCCGCCGATGGCGACGCCCACGCCCACGATCGCCGCCGCGTAGATGCCGAGTGCCGCGGAGCCGGCCATCGCCTCGCCCGCGGCGACACCGCTGGCCACGGCACCGACGCCGATCCCGGCGGCGAACAGGACGGTCATCACCACGATCGCCAGGAGTGCGCCGATCCCGCCGGCCACCACCCAGCGGGCGCGCGCCGTCGGCGTCGTCAGCACCATCTCGAGCCGGCCCTCGGTCTCGTCGGACGCCCACCTGGAGACGAACGTGGCCCCGGCGAAGCCCGCGGCGATGTAGAAGAGCGCCACGTACAGCTGCAGGAACCCGCCCGCCGTGGCGAGGTTGAAGTCGGGGAAGATCGTCGAGAAGATCTTCAGGAGGTCCGGGCTGCCCGCGATCTGGTCCGCCATCGGCTTCACCAGCGAGGCGAGGAGCGCGCCGAACAGGAAGAGGCCGATCCCCCAGGCCAGGGCGCGCGGCAGCTCGTCACCGAAGGCGCGGCTGATGGGGCCGCGGACGCCCAGGATCGCCGTCGGCGTCGCCGGCATGGAGAGCCCGGCGGTGATCCCGAGGTCGCGCCGCGTGAACACCTCGACCCCGAGAGCCAGCAGGATGAGCGCGACGATCCCCGTGAGCGCGAGACCCGGCCAGTCGAAGATGCCGACGAGCGGGATGTGGTCGGCCGTCCAGTGGAAGGGACTGAAGGCCAGGAGGGGGCCGCCGAGGTCGAGGCCGCTCGCCGCCCAGAGGAGCACCATCGCGAGTCCCGCGACGCCGGCCGCGCCGGAGCGGCCCAGGAGCGGCGCGAGCGCGAACGCCAGGCCGCCGAAGAGGAGCGCGATGAAGCCGACCCAGAGGGCGAAGCCGATGGCGCCGCCGAGCGGGATCGGGTCGCCGAGCGCCGGATCGCCGAAGGCGTTCGAGCTGACGACGATCATGATCGCGACGAAGGCCATGGCCAGCCAGAGCATCGTCAGGTGGGCGGCGAGCTTCTCCAGGGCGATGCGCCGCTTGCCGAATGGCGCCGCGGCCACGACGTCCAGGCTTCCGCGTGCCGCCTCGCCGGCGAGCGTCCCGGACAGCGCGAGGATCGACCAGAGCCCGGTGCCGAGGGCAAAGAGTGCGCCGTACTTCCAGGTCATGTAGCCGCCGAGGGTGCCGAGCCTGGGCCCCATCAGGGTGGCGTTGCCGAAGAGGTTGACCATCGAGGCGGGCATGCTCGCGACCAGCTTGTCCACCTCGAGCCGTGCTGCGGGCGTGGGGAAGACGGTCCCGATGGCGGCGCCCATCGCCAGCGACAGGCCGCCCAGCATGCCCGCGGCGATGATGAACGCCAGCCGGGAGTCGCGGATCGTCTTGCCGTAGATGCTCCCGAAGCCGTAGAGGCGGCGGTGGAGCGGGATCGAGGGGAGGATGGCAGCCGCGGTCGGGCGCGGCGCCCCGGCGCTGACGGCCATCTCACTTCACCTCGACGGCCTCGCGGCCGTACTGGGCCAGGAACGTCTCCTCCAGGCTGGGCTCCCGCGAGACGAAGTCGAGGAGCTCGTACTGGGCGGCGGCGCGCACCACCGGCGTGATCGCCCCCGCCACCCGCATCCGCAGAACGTGGTCCTCGGCGACGA
Source organism: Chloroflexota bacterium (assembly GCA_021785115.1). The sequence continues at coordinate 6,981 of JAJYGO010000245.1, forward strand.
GGTCGCTCACCCCGGGGAGCGCCTCGAAGACCGCTGCAGGGACCGGCCCCGCGAACCTGAGCTCCACCTGGTGGTGCGCCAGGTCGCGCAGGCCTTCCACCGTGTCGAGCTTCACCAGGCGCCCCTCGCGGATGATCGCCACGCGATCGCAGCTCTTCTCGACCTCGGAGAGGATGTGCGAGGAGAGGAAGACCGTCGCGCCATCCCGCACCGTGTCGCGCAGGGTGGCGAAAAAGGTCTGCTGCACCAGGGGATCGAGCCCGGAGGTCGGCTCGTCGAGGATCAGCAGCTCCGGGCGATGCTGCAGCGCGATGATCACGCCGACCTTCTGCTTGTTGCCCTTGGAGTACTGGTTGTAGCGGCGCGACGGGTCGAGCTCGAAGCGCTCCACCAGGGAGCGCTGGTACGCGCGGTCCACGCCGCCCCGCAGGTTGGCGAAGTACTCCAGGGTCTGCCCGCCGGTCAGCCGGTCGTACAGGGCGAACTCACCCGGGATGTACCCGATGCGCCGGTGGATGGCCACCGGGTCGGCCGACGATTCGATCCCGAAGACCACGGCGCGTCCGCTGGTCGGCCGGATGAGGTCCAGCATGGTGCGGATCGTCGTCGTCTTCCCGGCGCCGTTCGGCCCGAGGAACCCGAAGATCTCGCCCTGCGCCACGGTCAGGTCGACCTCGATGATGCCGCGGTGCGGGCCGTACGACTTGGTGAGCTTCTCGAGCGCGATGACGTCGGGCATGGGGATGTCCTCTTCCGGGTTGTGGGTCAGCCGAACCAGAATCGCAGCGTCGGCTCGTCGGCGACGGGCCACGCCAGGTGCGGGAGGTCGAGCGTGCGCTCGATGGCCTCCGTGTAGGCGGTCACGGTGTTCAGGACCGTCTCGAACGTCACGGTCCCGTCCCGACGACCGATGAAGAGCCGGATCGCCGCGTCCTGGAGACCCAGCAGCAGTGACGTGACCACGCTCCCGGTCCCCTCCGGGGAGGAGATCGAGAACGAGCCGTCGGCCGCCCCCTGGCGCAGGATCTCCACCAGGAGCGGGGTGAGCCGCGCAGCCGTGGCGGCGCGCATGCGCTCGACGACGATCGAGTTCTCGTCCGAGTACCAGGTCCGCACGAGTTCGGCCACCGCGTCCGGCTGGAACTCGGGCTGTGCACTCTTCCACTGCGCGATGCCCGAGAAGATGCCCTGGAGCTTGTCGACGGCACGCAGGTGCGGATCGCCGGCGACCGGCGTCACGTTGACGGTCGCGACCTCCACCATGCGGTCCACCACGGCCGCCAGGAGGGCCGCCTTGGAGGGGAAATAGTGGAAGAAGGCGCCCTTGGACGTGCCGACCTCGGCAATGACGTCCTGGACGCTCAGTTGCTCGTAGCCCTTCGCCTGGATCAGCCGGAGCGCGGCATCGACATACGCGGCGCGTCGCTTCGCGTGGACGTCCCGGTTGAGTGTCCTGGCCATCTCGACCTCAATCCCAGACCGACCGTCGGTCGGATTATATCACCGCCCTCCGGCGCCACGACAGGTGCTCAGGGACCCGGGCCGAAGACCGCGAGGCAGGCCCGCACGACACACGTCTCGTCCAGCAGGCGGTAGCCCGCAGGCAGGAGCGGCCCGGGATCTTCCGGTTCGTGGACGTACAGCACCCGGCCGCCGGCGGCGACGTCGGCCGCGGGAACCGCGTCGAGGACGGCCCCCGGCGGGTAGGCGGCCGTGCCCCAGAACCAGGGGACCGACGTGGCGACGACGTGCAGGTGCGCGCGGACGTCCGGGTTCGCCTGCTCGAGGAGGGGCAGGTAGAGCGTGGGGTACGCGTCCACCACGTCGGGCGCGTCCACCCGGGCCTCGATGACCGGCAGGAGGCGGCCGATGTCGGGGTGGGTCACCGCGGCGCCGAGGGTCGTCGAGGCGACCGCGAGGGCGACCACGAGCCCGGCGGCGAGACGTGGACGCACCAGCAGCGCGAGCCCCACGCCCGCGAGGGGCAGCAGGGGCGACCACAGGACGGCCGCGTAGCGGGCCTCCAGGAGCGGCCGCCAGAGGCTCGCCAGGACGAGGAGCCCGATCCCGCCGAGCCCTGCTGCCGCGCAGTAGCCCGCGGCGATCCTGCCGGCCCGCGGCAGCCCGTGCCGCCGCCGGAGGAGCAGTGCGAACGGCAGCGCGCCGCAGGCGCAGGCCACCCCCTGGAGCGCCACGAGCAGCGGCCACGAGGGGACGGACGGGTCGACCGGCGGACCGGTGAAGAACTGGGCGATGGTGCCGAGGACACCGACCGGGGTCGCCGGCCGCACCCAGAACGGCTCCTGCAGGTGCCCGAACTGTGCACCGGCGATCGCCAGCCAGGGCAGCAGCGACGCGGCCGCCGCACCGCTTGCCGCCGCGGCGCCAAGCGTCACGCGGCGGGACGGCCGGACGATGCCGAGGACGGCCAGGAGCGCGGCGAGGACGGCAAGGACCGCGAAGTAGTCGGTCCAGAGCGCGGCCGCCGCGGTGGCCCCATAGGCGAGCCAGCGCGCCGGGGCGGGATGCTCAACGGCACGCCAGAGCAGGAGGACAGCGGCCAGGCAGAGCGTGGCGGCGAGCGCGTACATCCGCGCGTCGATCGAGCAGAGCACCGTCGCGGGCAGCACCGCGACGAACGCCGCCGCCCAGAGCCCGGCCGCCCCGCGCCCGTGGATGCGCTGCGCGACCGCGGCGACGATCGGCAGCATGGCGGTCCCGGCGAGTGCGGGGATCAGCCGCAGGGCCGCATCGTTGCTCCACGCCAGCGCGACGAGGTGCTCGACCAGGTAGAAGAACGGCGGGGCGCTGTCGCGGCTCACCACGGCGAGCATGTCGCCGAGGGGGCGCCGCACGGCGAGGGCCGTGAACGCCTCGTCGCGGGACAGTGGCTGCACCGGGAGGAGCGCGATGCGCAGCGCCGCACCGGCGAGCGTGACGAGGGCAAGCCGCCACGCGCGGGGGAGGGCAGCGGCGAACTCGGCGGCACCTGCGCGGGGCAGCCGCCCGGCGGCCCCGGTCATGGGCTCGCCGCCCAGACGCGCGGACGGCCCACGGGATCGCGGGCGACGATGCTGGCACTCGCCGCGGCCGCCGGCCCGAGCGCGCTGGCCAGGGCGGCGCGGCTGCAGGCGAAAACGGCCCGGTAGGCGGCGGGATCGGCGACCCGCGTCCCGGGCGCGAGGACGGCGGGAGGATCGGCCGCGTCCAGGAACCGGACCGCGGTGGCCGCATAGTCGTCCAGGATCACCGCCGATCCGTGGGCCGCGCCCGCGACGGCCGCCATGGCGGTGAGGTCGTAGCTGTACGCGTCGTAGCGGTCGGCCGCGGGGCGTGACAGGTACGCCTGACCGCTGGCGGCGGCGAGGGCCAGCAGGACGATCGAGGTGATGGCGGTGGCTCCGCGCGCCCCCGTTGCGCCCCGGCGCCGCCGTGCCTCGCCGACCAGCGACTCGACCCCGAGCCCGATGGCCACGCCAAGCGGAGCAGCCAGGCCGAGCGCGCGCAGGAAGTGCGGGGACTCCCCCTCGACGGCGAGCAGGGGTGCGAGGAGGAAGACCGGCAGCGCCAGGAGGATCAGCGCGTGGCCGGGATCCCGGCGGAGCCGCCACAGGCGCAGGCAGCCCACCGCGGCGGCGACCGTCAGCGGCCAGCCGAGCAGGGGCAAGGCATCCACGTCGTGGCGCGCGTTCGGGTCGCCGACGACGGCGAACATGCCCAGCGTGCGGAGCCAGTGGATGGGCAGACTGCTGTCGGACTGCACGCCGGGGTTGAGCGGCGACACCATCGCCGCGCGTCCGAAGTAGCCGACAGGGTCGGTGGCAGCGGTGAGGAGCATGGGCGCGCCGACCACGAGGAACGCGGCGACGAGCGGGATCAGCCCGCGCCGGAGCTCGCGCCAGGTCGCCCGGTCGACGCGGCGCACCCAGAGGAGCCAGAGGAGGACGAGGAGCGGGATCAGCTTGAGCGGCTGGTAGGTGTAGAGGGCGGCCAGCGCGGCCATCGCGCCGGCGAGGGCGGCGGACCGCCCCGACCGGCGGCGCTCCCACTCGAGCAGGGCGAGCAGCGCCAGCGCGCCGAAGAGCGGGACCATGGCGTTGCGCATCCCGTCTCGGCTCACGCAGATCAGCCACAGCGAGCCCGCGGCCCAGCCCGCGCCGGCCAGGCCGGCAAGCGTGCCGAAGCGCCGGGCCAGCAGCCAGGTGGCGGCGACCCCGGCGACCCCGAACCCGGCGGCGGTCGCGCGCAGCGCCAGGACCGTCTCGCCGGCCAGGCGGAAGACGCCGGCGACCGCATAGGCGAAGAGCGCCTCACGCCCCCCGCCGTCGGCAAGGAAGACGGGATGGAAGCCGGGCACGCGGAGCAGGCGCAGAGCGTCGTACGCCTCGGTTGCCTCGTCGGTGTAGAGCCCGCCGGGGTTCACCGCGAGCTCGACGAACCGGAGGAACGCGGCGATCGCCAGGATCGCGCCGAGCGTCGCCGCGACGGCCCACCGGGGTACGGCGGCGCCTCCCGGCTCGCGCGCGGGCGCGGCGGGACCGCGGGCCGGCGCCGGGCTGACCGATTCGAGCATCTGCGCGTGACCGCGGTCCGCGGCCGGACATCGCGCCGCTCCCGGCACGCGGCCTGCTGCCGTGCGCCCGGGCGGAGCCACGGTGGCCGGCGCGCCGATCGCGCCCCATCACCCCCGTCGACGCGCTCACGGTAGGTCGTGGTGCGAGCGGGCGGGAAGAGCCACGTGGACGGAGGGCGCGGGCGGCTCGCCACCCGCTCACGCGGCGCGGTATCGTCTCGCCGTGTCGCGGTCGCCGGCGGCCGTTCGACGCCGGCCTCGAGGGCACGCCGCGAGCCGGTCGCCGCTGGCGCGAACAGGACGAGCGCCACGACGAGCGCATGGGGGGCCTGGATGTCGCTCGAGCATTACCGCCGCAGACGCGACTTCGGACGGACGCCGGAACCGGCCGGGGAAGCGGCGCCGGATGTCGCGGCCTCCGACCGCCCGGGCGGACTGTTCGTCGTCCAGCGGCACCGGGCCCGGCGCCTGCACTACGACCTCCGCCTCGAGATCGACGACGTGCTGGCGAGCTGGGCGGTTCCCCGTGGGCCCACCCTCGATCCGTCGGTCCGGCGGATGGCGGTGCACGTGGAGGACCACCCGCTCGGGTACGCGGACTTCGAGGGGCGCATCCCCGACGGCGAGTACGGGGCCGGCGATGTCATCGTCTGGGACCGCGGGACCTGGGAGCCCGAGCTGCCGGGCGATCCCGCCGGGCAGGTGCGAGGTGGCGAGCTCAAGTTCAGCCTGAGCGGGGCGAAGCTGCAGGGCCGGTTCACGCTGGTGCGCACCACGCGCAACCCGGCGGACGAACGTGGCGGCGCGGCCTGGCTGCTGATCAAGAAGCGCGACGCCTGGGCCGTGCCCGGCTGGGATCCGGAGGCGCATCCGAGGTCGGCGCTCAGCGGCCGCACGAACGACGAAGTGGCGTCGGGCGTCGCCGCGGGCGCGATCTCGCCCACCGACGTCCGGGGCGCCCGGCCCGCACCGATCCCCGAGTTCGTCGAGCCAATGGCGGCGACACTCGCCGTGGGCCCCTTCTCCGATCCCGACTGGCGCTTCGAGGTCAAGTGGGACGGCTACCGCGTGGAAGCCGTCGTCCGGGGCGGCGCCGTGCGGCTCTGGACGCGCAACCGCCAGGACGCGTCGCGGTACTTCCCGGCGCTGGCCGGGCCACCCGACTGGCTCGCCGCCCGCGAGGCGATCGTGGACGGCGAGGTGGTGGCGCTGCGCCCGGACGGCACCGCCGACTTCGGCCTGCTGCAGGCGATGGCCGGCGGGGGGATGCCCGCGCCGGGTTCCGGGCAGGACATCGGGGCTTCCGGCGCGTCCCCGGCCGCTGCCCCCGAGACCCCGGCCGCGTCTCCAGGCGGGACGCTCGCCTACGAGGTCTTCGACCTGCTCCACCTCGACGGCTACTCGATGCTCGACGTGCCGTTCGACGAGCGGACGCGGGTGCTGCGCGCGGTGCTTCGCCCGCACCCACTCGTGCGGTACGCGGGCCGCGTCGAGGCCGACGGCGAGGCGTTCTTCGCGGCGGTGGCCGCCCGCGGGGTCGAGGGGATGGTGGCGAAGCGCCGCGACAGCCGATACGAGCCGGGACGCCGCTCGCGCGACTGGCTCAAGGTGAAGGTGCGTCCAGAGCAGGAGCTGGTGATCGCGGGCTACACCACCGGCGCCGGCTCGGCAGCCGACCTGGCCGCGCTGCTGGCCGCGGTGACGGTCGACGGGCGGCTGCGCCATGCCGGGCGGGTGGGCACCGGGTTCGACGAACCCACGCGCCGGGCGCTGCTGGCGCGCCTCGAGCCGCTGCAGCGGCCGACTCCCGCCGTCGACGACGCCCCGCGCCTCCCGGGCGCGCGATGGATCGAGCCGCGGCTCGTGATGCGTGTCGCCTTCGCCGGCTGGACCGCCGCCGGCCTGGTGCGCCAGGCGTCCTTCCGGGGCCTGGACCTCGAACGCGACCCGAGCACGGTGGTCCGCGAGCGTCCGGAGGTGGGCGGACGCCGGGCAGGAACCGCGCGGCCCCGCCGGAACGCGAGCGCGGCGCAGGTCACGCGCCGTGAGGGGATCGACCGGGCGGAGCCGGCGCCGGGCGGAGGGATCGTCGGGGCGACACCGGACGAGCTCGAGGCGCTCGATCGCCTGCCGGCGCACGGCGGGCGCTGGCAGGTCGGCGGCCACGTCCTCGCGCTCACCAACCTGGACCGGGTCCTCTTCCCCGTCGTTGGGCTGACGAAACGGGACCTCATCCGGTACTACGTCACGGTCGGGCCGGTCCTGCTGCCCTACCTGGCCGGCCGCGCGGTCAACCTGACCCGCTGGCCCGACGGGATCGAGGGGCCGCACTTCTGGCAGCAGGCCGCACCGGCGCGCGCCCCGTCGTGGGTTGTCGGTCCGCCGCCGGACCGGACGCCGGCCACCGGCCCGGGGTCTGCCGGGCGGCACGTCCGCATCGTCGTCGGGAGCGTGGCCGCGCTCGCGTGGCTCGCCAACCTCGCCGCCATCGAGATCCACCCGTCCACTGCGCCCCTCGCATCCCCGGACCACCCGAGCTTCGCGCTGGTCGACATCGACCCCGGCGAACGGACCACCTGGGACGAGACCGTGCTGCTCGCCCGACTCGTGGGCGATGCGCTGCGACACCTGCGGGTGACCGGGCACCCGAAGCTCACCGGGAGGCGGGGCATCCAGGTGTGGATCCCCGTGCGGCCGCAGTACTCGTTCGACCAGACGCGGGGGTGGGTCGAGGCGCTCTCGCGCGCGATCGGCGCCGCGGTGCCGGAGCTGGTGAGCTGGGCGTGGGAGAAGCACCGGCGCGACGGCCGGGCCCGCCTGGACTACACACAGAACGCGCCCAACCGGACGCTCGTCGCCCCGTACGCCGTGCGCGCCATGCCGGTCGCGAGCGTGTCGGCCCCCATCACCTGGGACGAGCTCGACGATCCCGACCTGCGGCCGGACCGCTGGACGATCGCCACCATCGGGGAGCGCCTGCGGGCGCGCGGGGACCTCTTCCGCGGCGTGCTCGACGAGCCACAGGACCTGCCGCCGCTCTGACCGTCTCCGGCCGGCCGGCGATTCTCGCGGCGGCCGATCGTCAGGCGCGCCTGCCGCCGGTGGCCGATCGTCAGGCACGCCTGCCGCCCCGCGGCATCGGCGCGTGTCCCGCTGCGCGGTGTCAACGCGTCTCCCGCCGGTGGCCTCTCGGCGCCCTTGCCGCCGCGCGGTATCCTCGCGGTCCGGGCCGCTGCGACGGACAGCGACCCGCACGGGGGGACCTGCGATGCCACGCGCGATGTGGCGGGGGGCGATCCAGTTCGGCCTGGTGACCATCCCCCTGCGGCTCTACCTGGCGACCGAGAGCAAGGGCGTCAGCTTCAACATGCTGCATGCCGAATGCGGCACCCGGATCCAGATGCAGACCTGGTGCCCGGTCCACGAGCGGGCCATCCCGCGCTCCGAGACAGTGAAGGGCTACGAGGTGGCCCCCGGGCAGTACGTGGTGATCACCGACGAGGACCTGGCCTCGGTGCCCCTGCGGACCGTCCACGCCATCGAGATCGAGCGTTTCGTGCCCGCCTCGGACCTGGCGGCGCTGCGCTTCGTGAAGCAGGCCTACTACCTGGAGCCCGAGCCGATCGGGCGCAAGGCGTTCGCCCTGCTGCGCGACGTGCTGGCCGACCGCGCGCTCACCGCCATCGGCAAGGTGGTGCTCACCAACCGCGAGCACCTCGCCGCGCTGGACCCCTTCGGCGGCACGCTGCTCCTCTCCACCCTCTACTGGCCCGACGAGATCCGCGCATCCGGCGAGCTCGACCTGCCCGCCGCCGGCGAGGCCGGGATCCGGCCCGCCGAGCGGGCCATGGCCGAGCAGCTGGTGGCGGCCATGACCGAGACCTTCGACCCGGCCGCCTACCGCGACGAGTACCGCGCCGCGCTCCTCGCCATCATCGAGGCCAAGGCCGCGGGTGAGGCCCCGGCGCCCCCGGTCGAGGCGCCCAGCCCGACGGTCGTGGACCTGATGGCCGCCCTGGAGGCGAGCGTGGCCGCCGCGCGAGCGGCGAAGGCGGCCGCCCCGGTACGCGAGGTGGTGACCGCCTCGCCCGCGGAGGTCGCGGCTGCGGCGGGCCCGCGCCGGGGTGAGCGACGACGCAGGAGCGCCTGACCAGGCAGCCGGTCCTCCCGATCGGGCCGGCGCCCGGCGCCGACGGCGTCACCGGGCCGCCACCCCGGCGGATCCGTCCGATGCTGCCCACGCCCGCGAGCGGTCCGTTCGACGATCCGGCCTACCTCTTCGAGCCGTGGTGGCCCGGGACGCGCGTGATCGCGGTCGTCGCCGGAGGGCGAGTGCGCCTGCAGGCCGACGAGCTGGCGGACGTCGCGGCCGCGTTCCCCGAGCTGGCCGATCTCCCTGGCCGGCTCGCCGCCACGGACGCGATCCTGGAGGGGATCGTGCTCGTGCTCGGCCGCGGGGGCCGGCCCGACCCGGAGCTGCTGCGCCGCCGCCTGGCGGATCCGCGCGAGCGCCCGGGCAGCGCCGCGTTCGTTGCCACCGACCTGCTCGCGGTCGACGGCCGGCGCACCAGCCGTCGACCGTTCGCGCACCGGCGCGACCGGCTCGGCGCCCTGGTGCAGTCCTCGGGGCGATGCACCGTCAGTCGGGGCTACCCGGGCGAAGGGCGGACGCTCGCGACCGCGGCGGCGGAGCTCGGGTTCCGCTGGCTCTCCGCCCACCGCCTCGACGCTCCGTACCGGTCGGGGCCGGCCGGTGACGCGTGGTTCCGGGTACCGACGACGGAGTCCGGAGTCGACGCCCCCGAGCCGTCCCTGCCGCCGATCCTGGCCGTCTTCCGCCGCCTCCCGCTCGGGGAGTAGCCCTGGGAGACGGCCGGGGTCATGCTGCCCACACTTGACACCGGACGCCGTGCTGCGTAGGCTCTTAGCACTCTCCACGCGAGAGTGCTAAATCCAAATGAGCCGGACCGACCGGTCGCTGGCCGGCGTCGAGCACCTGGCGTTCCGCCTTCTCGCCGCGCCGGGCCACCCGTTCGGGATCACGGCCGCCATCACTCGTGCTCAGGGAGGAAATCGCGTTGGCGACCGCCACTGCGTCCGCGTCCAAGCTCCGCCCGCTCGGTGACCGCGTCGTCGTCAAGCCGACGCCGCGCGAGGAGATGACCAAGACCGGGATCGTCCTGCCGGACACCGCGAAGGAGAAGCCCCAGGAGGGGAGCGTCCTGGCCGTCGGCCCGGGCCGCATCCTGGACGACGGCTCCCGCGAGGCCATGGATGTCCAGGTGGGACAGAAGGTCCTCTACGCCAAGTACGCGGGCACCGAGTTCAAGGTCGATGACGAGGAGCTCCTCATCGTCAGCCAGAAGGACATCCTCGCGATCGTCGAGGAGTAGGCCGGGCGTCCACCCGACCACCGGCAGCCGACGATCGGCTGTCCGGCCACGGCACCGGGCCGGACCGGGCTGGGTCCGGCCCTCGCTTCCAGGAGGTCACACCGCACGTGGCTAAGCAGCTCGTGTTCGACGAGGCCGCTCGTCGATCGCTCAAGAAGGGCGTCGACCGCCTCGCGGACGCCGTCAAGGTGACGATCGGGCCCAAGGGCCGCAACGTCGTCCTCGACAAGAAGTACGGCTCGCCCACCATCACCAACGACGGCGTGACGATCGCGCGCGACATCGAGCTCGAGGAACCCTTCGAGAACATGGGGGCGCAGCTCGTCCGCGAGGTCGCCACCAAGACGGACGACGTGGCCGGTGACGGCACCACCACGGCGGTCGTGCTCGCCCAGGCGCTCGTCACCGAGGGGCTCAAGAACGTCACCGCCGGCGCCAACCCGATGATCGTGAAGCGCGGCATGGACAAGGCCGTGGCCACCATCGTCGAGGAGCTCAAGAAGAACGCCCGCCCGGTCGACTCGCGCGAGGACATCGCGAACGTCGCCTCCATCAGCGCCGCGGATCCCGAGGTCGGCGAGCTGATCGCCGAGGTGATGGACAAGACCGGCAAGGACGGCGTGATCACGGTCGAGGAAGGCCAGACCATCGGTCTCGACAAGGAATACGTCGAGGGGATGCAGTTCGACCGCGGCTACATCTCGCCGTACTTCGTGACCAACACGGACCGCATGGAGGCGGTCCTCGAGAACGTCGCGATCCTGATCACGGACAAGAAGATCTCGAGCATCCAGGACCTGCTCCCGGCGCTCGAGAAGGCCATGCAGCTCGGGCGGCCGCTCCTGATCGTCGCCGAGGACGTCGACGGCGAGGCCCTGGCGACCCTGGTCGTCAACAAGCTCAAGGGCACGATCAACGTCCTGGCGGTGAAGGCGCCCGGCTTCGGGGATCGCCGCAAGGAGATGCTGCGCGACATCGCCGTGCTGACGGGCGGCAGCGTCATCAGCGAGGAGGTCGGCCGCAAGCTCGAGAGCGTCACGCCGGAGGACTTCGGCGGCGCCCGGCGCGTCGTCGCGACCAAGGACGACACCACCATCGTCGAGGGCGACGGCAACCCGCTCGACATCAAGGGCCGCATGCAGCAGATCAAGGCGCAGATCGAGGAGACCACCTCGGACTACGACCGCGAGAAGCTCCAGGAGCGGCTGGCGAAGCTCTCCGGCGGCGTCGCGGTGATCAAGGTGGGTGCGGCGACCGAGGTCGAGCTGAAGGAGAAGAAGCACCGCATCGAGGACGCGCTCTCCACCACCCGTGCGGCGGTCGAGGAGGGGCTCGTGGCCGGTGGCGGCACGGCGCTCCTCCAGGCGATCCCGGCGCTGGACAGCCTCGGGCTCGACGGCGAGGAGAAGGTCGGCGTGGCGATCGTGCGGCGGGCGCTCGAGGCGCCCATCCGCCAGATCGTCCAGAACGCCGGCGGCGAAGGCTCCGTGGTGGTTGCGGCGGTGCGGGTCGCGCCCCTGGGCAGCGGCTACGACGCGCTGCACGGCGAGTACGTCGACATGTTCGCCAAGGGGATCGTGGACGCCGCCAAGGTGACCCGCTCGGCGCTGCAGAACGCGGCGTCGATCGCGGGAATGGTCCTGACGACGGAGACGCTGGTCACCGACAAGCCCGAGCCGAAGGAGCCTGTCGCGGCCGGCCACGATCACGAGATGGACTACTAGTTCCTCGCGTCACCTCGCACGGGGCCCGGGTCGCAGGACCCGGGCCCCGTGATTCCGGGCGCCGTGGCCGGGCTCGCCGCGGCCGTCCTGGATGCGGCTCGCGCACAGCGCCCCGCCATGGGTCGCCGGTGCGCCGCCGGTAGAATGCCGTGGTGAGCACCCCCCGGTCCCATCGGCCCATCACGCACGCCCCGCAGCCGGGCGACCGTCCCGACGACGCCCCCGACGAGCCGCCCTGGCCGGACGACCGGGTCGCACGCCCAACCGATCCGGACGACTCCTCCGGCCCGGATCCCCGCCGGGCGGAGCTCGCCGCGGAGATCCTGGCGCGCCTCAATCCCGAGCAGGCACGCGCCGTCGAGTCCACCAAGGGGCCCCTGCTGATCCTGGCGGGCGCGGGCTCCGGCAAGACGCGCGTGCTGGCCCACCGGGTCGCCTTCCTGATCGGCGTCCGCGGCGTCCGGCCGTGGCAGATCCTGGCCGTGACGTTCACCAACAAGGCGGCCGCCGAGATGCGCGAACGGATCCTCGGTCTGGTCGGCGAGGCCGGCCGCGATGTCGCGATGGGCACGTTCCACGCGCTCTGCGCGCGGGTCCTGCGGCGGGACGGCGCGTCCATCGGGATCGATCCGCGCTTCACCATCTACGACCAGGACGACCAGGTCGGGCTGATGCGGCAGGTGCTCCGCGACCTGGACCTGCCGGGCACCGGCGACACCCGCCCGTCGGCCGTCCTCGGGATCATCGGGCGCTGGAAGAACGACCTGGTCGGGCCCGACGACGCGTACGAGGCCGCGCACACCCACCACGAGCGACTCGCCGCGAAGGCATACCAGCGCTACCAGGCGCGGCTGCGCGAGGCGGACGCGCTCGACTT
>JAJYGO010000290.1 GCA_021785115.1 Chloroflexota bacterium
TCGGCCGCTGACGCGGCCTCCGAGGGGGTGGCCAAAACCCCGATCCAGGGTGGCCGTTTCGCGCGGACTGGCATGGCCAATTCAGCGAAATACGCAGTCGGCGAACGTTCCGTCGTTCCGGAGTCGCCGACCGCACACGCACGCGAGGAGGCCGCCGAGCAGGTCGACCCGGTCACGGTCCCTCGGTCCCCCACCGCGGGTCCGGGCGCGCCGGACCTCCTCGACGCGAGCCCACAGGTCGTCAGGGACGGGCGGGTCCGCCCGCCACGGCGCCGGCTTCAGCGACTCCCGGTCGCTCCGCCGGTGCCGCCGGACACGGCTGTTGTAGAGCGGGTTCATGAGGATCATCCGGATCCGGGTCTCGGCCAGCCCGGTCTCCTCGGCGAGGTCCTGCGCACTGACGTTGCCGAGGGCGTAGCGCTCGAACAGGCCGACCGCGATCGGCATCCGCTCCGGGTCGACCTCGAGCCAGTGCGGCGGCCCCGGCAGGCGCCGGAAGCCGAGGCCGGCGTGCCCGCCCGGGTCGTCTTGGCGGTCGAACGTGGCGGCGTAGCCGTCGGTGATGCGCTCGGACAGGCGGCGGCTGTACTTCTCGGCGCCCGCGGCCTCGCTGATCAGCTCGTCCCAGTCGTGCGGGTCGGACGAGAGGATCCGCCGGTCGCACCTGACGAGCGCGACGCCGGCGGGGTGGAGGCCGTCCTCGAGGAGCTCGAGCGTCTGCCGCAGGTTGCGCTGCCACCGGTCGGAGTACCCGGCGAGCAGGAGGTCGAAGGCACCCGCCTTCGCCTCGGCGAGCATCTCGGCCATGGTCGCCGAGCGCCAGACCGTGGTGCCGCTGTGCGCGACCTGGAACACCTGGCCGGTGTCGACGAGGTTGTGGCGGTCGATGAATCGGTCCTGCTGCTCGCGCTGGCTGGCCGGGCCGTACCGGTCGTACTGGCCGGCCGTGGACTCGCGGATCCAGCGCGCCACGCGGAGCCCGCGGACGGGCGTTCGTCGGGATGGTGTGGGCGTCACTGCGGGAGCCGCAAAAGGGGAGGAACCCGGGCGGACTTCGGATTGCCAAGGCGCGGGTACTCCCGCCCCCCATGCCGTCCGAGGGCCTCCCCCACCCCCTGCGCTTCGCGCGCTCGTTGCAGGACCGGCAGGACGCCTGCCACCCCGCGGACGGGTCGCCGTCGACGACGTGCGCGGCGACCAGGTCGGACGCGGCGACGATGACCATGCCGCACCCGTACGCGCAGGGCGTGGGCAGCAGCGTCAGGAGCAGCGCCCGCGCCCGCTGGTGCGCGGCGTCGTACCCGCGCGCCTGCCGGGACGGTCGCCGGCGCTCGCACTCGCGGCAGGGCGTGCCGGACAGGACGCGGGCGGGCGGGTGCCCGTTGTCGCAGGTGCGGATCACGGAGCGCTGGCCGGGCGGAAGTGGTGAGTTGGCGTCGTGCCGGAGCCCCAGCTGCCCCTTGTGAAGCCGGCGCCGATGCGGCGCTTCAGCTGGCAGGTGCAGGAGTGCCCTCACCGACGACCAGGGGCGTATCGTCTCGGTTCGCCCATTCACCCATCGCAGCGTCGTAGCAGCGTACGCGGTCCCATCCCAGGAGCGTCAGGGCGAAGACGTCGAGGGTCGTGGCGATCCCGGCCTGGCAGTGGACGATCGTCTCGCGGTCCGGGCGGAGGCCGGCGTGTGCGGCGAGCGAGGCGATGTCGGCAGCGGACTTGAGGACGGGAGGGTCCCCGTTTGTGAGGAGCTCGGTGAGCGGGAGGTTGATCGAACCCGGGATGTGCCCTACGCGCTTGTTGCCGAACGGATCCGAGCGCCCCGCGTAGAAGTTGGGCCCGAGTGCGTTGACGACCTGAACGCCCGACTCGTCGTAGCGTGCCAGGAGTTCGTCGAGCCGAACGATCTGCGACTCGTCCGGCCGGGGGACGAAGGAAGCCGTACTGACCTCGGGGACCGCGTCGCTGATTGGCCGGCCTTCCGTGAGCCAGCGATGGAAGCCGCCGTTGAGCACCTTCGCTTTGCGATGGCCGTAATACGCGAGAACCCACCACAGTCGGGTAGCCCAGTGGTGGCCTTCACTGGCGTAGGCGACGACCGTGGTGTCGTTCGAGACGCCGATCTCGCCCATCGCAGACGCGAACTCATCCGGACCGATCACGTGAAGCGGCTCGCTGAGATGGGAGAAGGGATCTGGCTCCGTCTTCAACCATGGGTGGCCGGGAATGCGGACCGCACCAGGGATGTGTGCCCGCTCGTATGCGTCGCTCATCGCGCAGTCAACAACTCGGACGTTCGGGTCGTCGCGATGATCCCAGAGCCAGTCGGGATCCGCGAGCAGTTCAGGCCGGCCATAGCCCTTCATGGCGCCCATCGAGCGGTCTCCCGGAGCGTCGGCCATGGCCCGTCCGAGAACGCCGGCAGGCGACACGCCCACGGCAATCGTACGCCTCGCTGGTCGTCGGATCGTCTGGCCTCCGGGATCGACCCGCCGGCGACGACGTAGGCAGCGAGGACGTCCATCTGGCGCTGCGTCGCGGGCCGCCAGAGCGCGCCGCAGAGGAGCCCGTCCATTATGCGAAGTCCCGCGCCGCGGCGGCAAACCACTCATCCCGCCCCTCGATCGGGATGACGTAGGTTGCTAACGCGCGCCCGACACCTGTCGGGCGCGCCAGTACAGATGTTCTATTTGGTCGGCGTGAGCTTCGGCATCAGGCCGCCAATGCCCCGATCGCGAGCTGGTGCACTCCGTCGGGCCGCGTGAACGAGTACCCAGCCCCGGTGATGACCCCCAGCGCCACTGGCGGGCGTCCGGCCACCCGGTCGCGCAGCCGGAGGAGCCCGGCCGCCGCGGGGTCGACGACCGAGGCGTGCGACCCGAGCTTGACCTCGAATGCTGCCCAGTCACCGCCCGGCAGCTCGAGGATCGCATCGGCCTCCAGGCCGAGGGCATCGCGGTAGTGGTGGACGCTCCCCCGCAGCGGCCCGCTCAAGGCCCGGAGGTCACGCACGACCAGGGACTCGAACAGGAGTCCCATCAGGTTGAGGTCCGCGAGCAGGGCGTCAGGCCCGGCCCCGAGCGCCGCAGCCGCCAGGGAGGGGTCGGCAAGGTGTCGGATGGCGGACGCCCGCAGCCGGGTCCGGCTGCGCAGGCTCGGGCTCCACGCCGGGACGTCGTCGGTCAGCAGCAGGCGGTCGAGGGTCGCGAGGTAGGCACGCACGGTCTCGACCTTCATGCTCCGGTCGGCGCCGACGTCTGCTGCGAGGCGCTCCGCGCTCGCCGGGCAGGCGGTGTTGCGCGCCAGCGACGTCACCAGGGCCCGCACGCCGGCCGGGTCCCGCCGGACGCCGTCCACGCGGGGCACGTCGACCCTGCAGACGTCCTCGAGGTAGCCCTCGTTCACCAGCCCCGCCTGCGCCGGCGTCAGGCCCAGGTTGCCCGGCCAGCCGCCGACCACGATCCGCTCGGCAAGGTCGCCGATCCGCAGCCCCGGATCGGGGGCTGCCACGCGCGCCCCCGCGAGGACGGCCGCCAGCGAGACAGTCCCCGCCGAGTGGCCGCTCTCAATCAGCGCCATCGGTCGCATCCGGAGGCGGATGAACCGTCCCGCGCCCGAATGGCGCCGCTCGTCGTCGCGGGGCACCGACGAGCCTGTCAGGATGAACTGCCCGGGGGCGCGCCGGTCGTCGACGGCGTGGCGCACCAGGTTCCAGAGATCGGGCTCCTCCTGCCACTCGTCGAGGAGACGCGGGATCGTGCCGGTGAGCACGAGGCCGGGGTCCACCGCGAAGGCCTGGCGCGCGTCGGGCGTGTCCATCCGTATCTCGCTGGTCGCGGCTCGACGCGCGGTCTCCGTCTTGCCGCAGGCCTTCGGGCCCTCGATGACCACGGCGCCCGCCGCCCGAAGCGCCTCCCGCAGCTGGCCGTCGAGCACCCTGGGCCGGTACCCGTCAACGCGATCGAACTCTCCAGTCACCCGGCCATTGTCGGGCGCTGGCACGGGACAGTCAATCTCAAGGGGTTCGATCGCAGGCGGTTCAGGGGGTCGATCCGCAGGGTCTCCAGGGGGTCGAGGCGCAGCCCTGCCAGCCCATCTCCGCTCGCGGCAGTCAAGCCACCTGCTCCTCGCTCGCGCCCTCGATCGGGATCCTGACATTTGTGGCGTCCGCGCGCTCAACTCCTGTCGGGCGCGCTAGAACAGATGCTCTATATCATGGGT
>JAJYGO010000240.1 GCA_021785115.1 Chloroflexota bacterium
GATCGCCAGGGTCGGGACGAAGACGCGCACCGGCCGTGCCATCACCCAGCGCGCCAGGCGTCCCCATCCCCCTTCCGCTGCCTCCGGGTCACGATGCCGGAGACGCCGGACCGCGAGTGCGTCGATGCGGGGGCCAGCGATCGTCAGGAGCGCCGGGAGCAGGGTCAGCGCCGCGGCCACGTCGAGCCCCACCACGATGGCGCCGGCGGCCCCCACCGAGCGCAGGATCATGAACTCGAAGAGGAGCAGCCCGCTCAGCCCGAGCAGCACCGTCAGGCCGCTGAAGAAGACGGCCCGTCCGGCCGACGCGACCGTGACCGTCACCGCCGATTCGACCGCCGCCCGGTCGACCGATCCGTCGGGCCGCCGCCCGCCTCCCCTGCGCGCGAGCTCCTCCCGGAACCGGCTCGTCATCAGCAGCGAGTAGTCGACGCCCAGCCCGAGCCCCAGCAGCGTGGTCAGGTTCAGCACGAAGACGCTCATGGGCGTCAGGCTGGCGAGGACGAAGATGATCGCCAGCGAGAGCGCCACGGCGGTGCCGCCCACCACCAGGGGCACCGCCGCCGAGACGGCGCTGCCGAAGACGATGAGCAGCGCCAGCGCGGCCAGGGGGAGGGACACGAGCTCGCTGCGCCGCAGGTCCGATTCCGACACGGTCTGGATGTCGCCGTAGAAGGCCGGGCCCCCGGCGAGGTAGGTGCGGATCCCGGGCTGGGGGACGAGGGCGGCCTGCACGGGGGCCAGCGCCTGGGGCGACTGGTCGCCCTGGAGGTCGAGCGAGACGACGTCGTAGACGACCGTCCGGTCCGCGCTGACCTGGTGCGTGTCCAGCGTGTACGGCAGCAGGCCCGTGACGTGGGCGGCGTGCGGCACGTTGGCCACCGCGCGTGCCGCCGCGAGGTCGAACGCCGGGTCACCGGCGCGTGCGCCGTTCTCCGACTGGATGACGATCACGAGCACCGAGGGCGGCAGGCCCAACTGGCGCTCCAGCAGCTGTTCCGCCCGCGAGGACTCGAGCTGGCTGCTGGTGAAGCCGCCCGCGCTCAGGACCCCGGGGGCGCGCGGCGCCAGCGGGGCAGCCAGCAGGATGAGCGCCGCCCAGGCTGCCACCACCGGCCAGGGGTGCCGGGACACCCAGCTCCCGATGGCGCCGAACCGCCCGGGCCCCCCCGGGCTCCGGTGGGCGGCCTGCCGCTCCGGCAGCCCGGCGATCCCGTTGGTGCCGTTCCGGTCGGAGGCGGTGAGCCCCGGCTGTTCCGGGGCCGCGTCCGACCCGTTCCTTGCCGCGGGCCCCGGCAGCTCCACGGTCACGTTCGCTCCGTCCCGCGGGCCGCGTCGCGGGTCACGCCGCCTCAGCCTCGCGGTTCACCGGCGGCCGCCGGCGGGCAGCCCTCGCCTGGGGCGCTCTCCTCGACCAGCTCGATCTCGGTCTCGATGTCGGCGACGCCGCGGATGGTCGCGATCACGGAGCAGTACTTCTCGCTGCTCAGCCGGACCGCGCGCTCGACGGACTGCGGGTCGACACCGCGCCCGCAGACGACGTAGGTGACTACCACCCGCGTGTAGGCCCAGGGTGCCTCTGCCATCTGCTGTCCGGCCACCCGCAGCTCCACGCCGGTCACCGGCTGGCGCTGCTTGTGCAGGATCTCCACGACGTCCCAGGCCGAGCAGCCGCCAACCGCGGCCAGCAGCGCCTCTGAGGGCGAGAAGCCGTGCATCGCATGCTCCTCGGTCGGCGCCGCCATCTCGATCAGGTGCTCGGGGCGCGAGCCTCGCGCCGTGAAGGTGGCGCGCTCGGGATCCCAGGTGACGGTGACGTGCTTCACGATCTCCTCCGGGCGTCCGCGCGACCTCGTGGCGCGCGATTCGACAGTGGGCGGCCTGGGCGACGGGTTGGAGCATACCGGGAAGGCCCGCCCGCGGCGGGGCCCCCGCGGCGGGGCCCCGGTGGCGGTGGCCCGGGTGCCCCGGCGGCAGCTGCCCCGGCATGTGCCCCGGCGGCGGCAGGTGCCCCGGCGGCGGCCAGAGCACATCCGATCCGCCCGCTGATTCGCCGCCACCCGCGACCGATCCGCGATTCTGCCGCGATCGACCCGCGGTCCTGCCGCCGACCGGCGCTTCTGCCGCGGTTCTGACCAATGCTCGCGTGGTGAGCGCGAGACGGGAGGTCGTGTCGGGTCCCGGACCTGGACGTGCGCTTCTCGAATCTCCGGTGGCGTCATCCGCGGAACTTCGCATGTCCGAACCGCGCGGCCGCCCGTGTGCCGGACGCATCGTCAGGTAGACCAGCGTCAGCCCCGCCACGCGCTCGCCTGGTGAACGTTGGTCAGACGTTTGGGGTGACGCTGGGTCGTCGCCCTCGCCTGGACGCAGCAGAGCCGGGCACGCCCCCGGGCGCCCCGGAGCGTGCCCGCTGGCACGGGCCCTCGGGCCAGGTACTCCCAGGCACGCCCCAGGCACACTCCGGGCGCCCTCGCTGGCACGGGCCCTCGGGCCCGGGCACGCCCCCGGACACCCCGGGCGCCCTCGCTGGCACGGGCCCTCGGGCCCAGGCACGCCCCAGGCACACTCCGGGCGCCCTCGCTGGCACGGGCCCTCGGGCCCGGGCACGCCCCAGGCACTCCCCAGGCACGCCGGGGTCCGCCGTGCGCTACCATCGACCTTCCATTCAGACTGCATACGGGCTATGCATTCGCTCCCCGTGCGGGTCGCGCAGGAGGTTCACGGACGATGGACGGCAGCAAGCTCGCGCCGGGCGCGGTCACCCACGTGACGGGCCGTGGCGACGACGCGCCCTTCGTGAACCGGCGCGATCCGGCACGGCGCCTGGGCCCCGACGGCCGGCCCGCGGTCAGCCGGCGCGCCCCCATCTGGGCGGACGTGCCCGACGAGGAGTGGAACGACTGGCGCTGGCAGCTCTCCCACCGGATCAACTCGCTCGAGGAGATCGAGCAGGTCCTGAACCTGACCGAGGACGAGCGGGAGGGCCTCTCCGCGCCCGACAAGTTCCGCGTCGACATCACGCCGTACTTCGCGAGCCTGATCGACCCGGACGACCCGGACGACCCGATCCGCCGGCAGGTCATCCCCACGGGCCGTGAGCTCCGCGCCTTCACCGGGATGATGGAGGACTCGCTCGCCGAGGACCGCCACTCACCGGTGCCCGGCCTGGTCCATCGCTACCCGGACCGCGTCCTGATGCTGGTGACCACACAGTGCGCCAGCTATTGCCGGTACTGCACGCGGTCGCGCATGGTCGGCGACCCGACGCAGAACTTCAACCGCCGCGAGCACGAGGCGCAGCTGGAGTACATCCGGCGCACGCCCCAGATCCGCGACGTGCTGATCTCCGGCGGGGATGGCCTGACACTGGCCCCGAAGCTGCTCGAGCAGGTGATCCGCGATCTCCGCGAGATCCCCCACGTGGAGATCATCCGGATCGGCAGCCGTGTGCCCGTCTTCATGCCCCAGCGCGTCGACGACGAGCTCTGCGACATGCTGCAGAAGTACCACCCGGTGTGGCTCAACATCCACGTGAACCACCCGAACGAGATCACGCCGGAGCTCGCGCGCGCCTGCGACCGGCTGGCCCGGGCGGGCGTGCCCCTGGGCAACCAGTCGGTGCTGCTGGCGGGCATCAACGACTGCGTGCACATCCAGCGCGATCTCGTCCAGAAGCTGGTCGAGATCCGGGTGCGGCCGTACTACCTGTACCAGTGCGACCTGGTGGAGGGTGCCGGCCACTTCCGGACGCCGGTGGGGAAGGGACTGGAGATCATCGAGGGACTGCGCGGGCACACTTCCGGGTTCGCGGTGCCGACCTACATGATCGATGCCCCCGGCGGCGGCGGGAAGATCCCGGTGATGCCCAACTACCTCATCAGCTACTCCGACCACAAGGTCGTGCTGCGCAACTACGAGGGGTACATCACCACCTACGAGGAGCCACAGGAGTACACGCCGCACGACCGGTCGAAGTGCCGGTACTGCCAGCACCAGCGGCCGGAACCCGGGCAGAAGGGCGTGACGGCGCTCCTCGACGGCGACGCGATGTGGATCGAGCCCGCCGGGTTCACCGAGCTCCACGCCAGGGGCACGACCGGAGCGCACCGGCTGCAGGATCCGTCGAAGTGGGTTCCGCTGGGCGTCGGCCCCATCGAGGGCCGGCAGGCGCGGCCCGCGCTGGGCGAGGGCGACAGCGGGTCGGCCGACCAGCGGGCGACGGAGGACGGCGTACGAGCGGATGAGGCTCCGGCGGCCGGTGGGAGACGGTCCGACGCGCCGGCGTACGGCCCGGGCGAGGAGCTGCGGCCGGGACTCGGGGAACCGAACGGGACGTCGAACAAGAAGCTGCTCTGACCGGGCCCTCCGGCTCTCTCCCGTGTTCCCGCCGCTCGGCGAGCGCGGGGCGGAGGCATCAGGGCGTGTATGTGATGAACGTGACGCGGCCGATCAGCACGAGCCCGATGCCCGCAAGGGCGTGCGCCAGCCAGGGCGCCGCGAGGTTGCGCGTTCGCTGGAGCAGGTAGCCGAACAGCAGCCCGAGGGCGAACGTGGCCGCGATTCCGAGGGGGGACTCGAGCGGCAGCGTGGAGGTCGTCGTGCCTTCGAGGGGCGGGAAGGCGTGCCAGAGCGTGAAGGCGGCGGACGCGAGGAGCAGTCCCTGCCAGCGTCCGTGCGCCGCCTCAAGCCTGGGCTGGAGCCAGCCGCGGAAGAACAGCTCCTGGAACGGGCTCATCAGGAGCAGCCAGATCGGCACCCCGACGGCGACCTGAAGAGGCCAGAGCGGCGGGAGCGCCAGCCCATGCCCGAAGGCGAGCCACGTGGCGAGCGCGGCACCGATGCCGCCGATCGTGCCCCATCCCACGGCGGGGCCCAGGTTGCGCCCGTGCCACCCGAGCGCCGCGAGGTCGTGGCTGCGCCAGGCCCAGACGAGTGGGAACGCGAGGCCGTAGCCGACGAAGGCGAGGAAGACGGCGGGCAGGAGGCGGCTCGCCAGTCCGAGCCCGCAGAAGACGGCATACGCCGACCATGTCACCCCCTCGTCGCGCCGGCTCTGCCGGACGGCGCTTGCGCCACGCCAGCCGGCGGCCGCCCGCTCCAGCCGTTCCGTGGACATCGTGGCGGCGCTCCCTCGCCCGTAGTGTCGGTGGGTCGCGGGGACGGCGCCAGTGGCTGAGTGGCCCGCGATCGCGGGCCCAAGGCAGGGTCGATCGGAAGGGTGCGCAGATCTGCCACAGGGCTACACTTCCCGGCGCATGACGGACCACGGGGAGGGAGGCATGTCCGAACTGCGATTGGGAATCCTGCTGTGGGCCCAGGCCACGCCGTGGGGGCCGATGCTGGACGCGGCG
This sequence comes from Chloroflexota bacterium, assembly GCA_021785115.1. The sequence goes on from JAJYGO010000240.1 coordinate 5,355, forward strand.
CAGCGCGTCGACGCGCTCGGCTACGACCACCTGTGGACGTGGGACCACGTCTATGCGATCTACGGCGATCCCTACCAGGACTACTTCGAGGGGCCCAGCGTGCTGGCCGCGTGGGCGGCGGCCACGAAGCGCGTCCGGCTGGGCCTGCTGGTCGGCGCGAACACGTTCCGCAACCCGGGCCTCTATGCCAAGCAGGTCGCCACGCTCGACCACATCAGTGGCGGCAGGGCCATCGCCGGCCTGGGCGCCGCGTGGTTCGACCTGGAGCACCACGCCCACGGGATCGAGTTCGGGAGCGGGTTCGGCGAGCGGCTGGACTGGCTCCACGAGTCGGTGGGGCTGGTCCGCCGGGTCCTCGACGGTGAGACGGTCACGCACCACGGGCCGCACTACGACTTCGACGAGGTCCGCCATCACCCGGTGCCGGTCCAGCGGCACCTGCCGATCATGATCGGCGGCGAGGGCGAGCGGAAGACGCTCCGCACGGTGGCCACGTACGCCGACCTGTGGAACGCGTCGTCGGGGAGCCTCGAGCGGCTGCGCCACAAGGACGAGGTGCTGCGACGCCACTGCGCCGACGTCGGGCGCGACGAATCGGCGATCGAGCGGACGGTCTCCTGCAAGCTCGTGATCCGCGACGATCCGGCCGAGGCGCGCCGTGTCTACGCCGCGCAGCTGGAGCACAACCGCTGCCCCTGGTCCGAGGGGGACGACGTCTGGCTGGGAACGCCGGCGCAGATCGCCGAACGGCTGCGCGCCTTCCGGGACCTGGGATTCTCCACCCTCATCCCCGAGATGCCGGCCCCCTACGACGTCGAGACCCTCGAGCGGCTGATCGGCGAGGTCAGGCCGATGGTGGACGCCGGCTGACACCACGCCGGCGAGGTCAGGCCGATGATGGACGCCGGCTGACACCACGCCGGCCGGTCGCGTGGGGGCCCCGCGTCACGACAACCTCCTGGGCCGTGCCGGCTCCTCCCTGGGGCCTAGTTGCGCCGGCCCCCGAAGATGGCGCGGGCGATCCGGACCTCCTCGAGGTCCGGGGCCTCGGGGAGCTCCTCCAGGTAGCGGTCGAGCCCGCGCACCGCGTCGGTGAAGCGGCCGCAGCGCCCGTAGAGGAGCGCGCGGTCCCGGCGGAGCGCCGGGTCCTCCGGGTCGAGGATCACCAGGAGCTCCAGCACGCCGAGCGCCGGGGCCCACTCCCTCCGGGAGAGGTAGATCCCGCGCAGGTTGCCCAGCAGCCTGGCGATGATCTCCCGCCGGGTGGCGGGTCGGAGCATGGAGCGGCGGAGCGGCACCGGGCGCCCCAGCGCGTCCCGCATCAGCGCCTCGCAGTCCTCCTCCGAGAGCGTCCGGCCCCGGCTGTATGGGTCGATCAGGCGACCCTCGGGGCCGCCGACGATGAAGTGGCCGGGCAGCCCGATCCCGTAGAGCGGCAGCCCCAGTCGCCAGCCGACCTCGAGCTCGAGCACGCCGAGGGCGATGGGCAGGCCCCGGCGGAGTCGGATCACGTCCGACAGGTAGGTGTGGCCCGGCTCCCACGCGTCGCGCGGCGCGCCGCTCAGGGCCAGCTCCTCGTACAGGACGTGGTGCAGCCCGTCCAGGATCGCGTCCAGCTCTGCGGCGGTGCGGATCCCGCTGTCGCGACGGGCCGCCTCGCCCAGGTAGGGCGGCAGCTCGCTGCGGACGCGTTCGGCCAGCGCATCGAGCTCGTCGTGGAGGGCACGGGAGCTGACCCCGGGGTCCGCCTCGGCGGCGATGCACGCGCAGGCGGTGGCCAGGTCGATGTAGGGGTCCGGCAGCGTCACGATCTCGGCGAAGCGTGCGCGCATCGCGGGCGGGCGCGGGGCTCGCCGTGGATCGCGCGGGGACGGCTCGGACATGGACCGATGGTAGGCGAGGCCACGGGAGTCTGCCACGCGCAGCGCCCTCCATCGGGATCGTTCCGCGAGCGTGCTAGCCTCGCTGGCGCCCATCCCGAGCCGACCGAGGAGCCGCTTCGCCCATGCTGAACCTGCGCGACCTTCCCGACCTGCCCGATCCCGGGATCCGGCCCCCTGTGGTCGCGGAGTCGGGCGACCCGTTCGCCGCGCTCCGGATCGTCCACCTCGCGGCGCGCATCCCCCGCGGTCGTCCGGTCCGGGTGCGCGACATCGTCGATGAGCTCAACGCCCGCTGGCTCGACTGGTCGTTCGACCGCCAGGTCGTCCTCGACGCGATCGTGCAACTGCAGGCCAACTGGATGGCCGACTACCGGACGGCGGATGGGATCCAGCTGGGGTCCGATGCCTACGGCGCCACCGTCACCATCGAGGACACGAGCCGCGTGGATCCCTGGATGGTCCTGCAGGTCCGCGCCCTCGCGGAGGTGTGCCACGAGCGGCTTCGCGAGTTCGCCCGCGGCGCGGGCGACGTGCCGTGACGGGGAGGATGCCCTCATGAACACCGTGCCGCTCGAGAGCCACGTCTGGGTGGATGGGCGGCTCGTGGGGGCCGAGGCGCCGGTGCTCAGCGCGTACGATCGGGCGTTCCAGGTCGGTGACGGTGTCTTCGAGACGATCCGGGTCGTGGGGGGCCGCATCCTCGAGCTGCCGCTCCACGCCGAGCGGCTGCGGGCCTCGGCAACGGCGCTGGAGATCCCCCTGCCCGCCGATGTCGGGACCACGCTGCGCGACGCGATCGGCGGGCTGCTCGCAGCCGATGGGCTCGACGCGCCCGGGCTGCAGGTCTCCGTGCGCGCGACCTTGAGCCGCGGCCCGGTGTGGAGCCGCAACCTGCTGCCACCGGCCGACGTGCGGCCCGTGCTCGTGGTGCAGGCCTGGCCGGTGGCTCCGCCCGAGCCGGAGCTGCTCGCCCGCGGACTGCATCTCGCGATCTCCGCGGTCCGCCGCGATCCTTCCAGCCCGCTCGCGGCGGTGAAGACGACGAGCCGGGCGGAGTTCGTCTTCGCCCGCCTGGAGGCACGCCGGCGGGGGGCCGACGACGCCCTCTTCCTCACGCTCGACGGCCACCTGGCGGAGGCCACCTCGGCGTCGCTCTTCCTGGTCGTGGGGCACGTGCTGGCGACGCCCGCGCTCGAGTGCGGCGTGCTGGCCGGCACCACGCGCCAGTGGCTCCTGCGCTGGGCCGGCGCGGTGGGGCTGAGCGCGCGCGAGGACTGGCTGACGCCGGACGACCTGTACCGGGCGGACGAGGCGTTCCTGGCCAGTTCGGTGGCCGGCGTGCTCCCTGTCACGCGCGTGGACGGCCGGCCGATCGGCGATGGTCGCCCCGGCGCCCGCACGCTGCGTGCCCGCGCCGACCGCGAGGCGTACGCGAAGGACGAAGCGTAGGCACGGGGGCTGGGCGGCGGCCCCGCCTCGTGCCCGGATCCTCGCCGCACGCCGGACGATTCCGCCGCTGGGCGGCGGCCCCGCCTCGTGCCCGGATCCCCGCCGATGCCGCCCCGGGCTGCCGGCCCCGCCGCGAGCCCGTCGCCGCGACCCGTGGCATCCTCCCCGCATGTGCCACGACGCAGACTCCCGTCCCCCGGAACTCCCCTCCGATCTGCGCCCCGCGCCCATCGCCGGCGGCGCCATCGAGACGCACGACCTCGTCCTGACCGCCGCTGACGGCAACCGGTTCCGGGCCTTCGAGGCCCGGGCTGCCGGCACGCCCGCCGGAGGCCTGGTGATCTTCCCCGACTGGCGCGGGCTCGGACACTTCTACGAGGAGCTCGCGATGCGCTTCGCGGAGGCCGGCTACGACGCCATCGCCTTCGACTACTTCGGCCGCACGGCGGGGACCGCGCCGCACCCCGACGACTTCGACCAGATGCCCCACATCGCGCAGTCCACGCCCGCCAACGTGGCGCTGGACGCCGCCGCGGCCGCGGATCGGCTGCGGGCGGGAGACCGGGTCGGCGGGGTCGCGGTCGCCGGCTTCTGCTTCGGCGGGCGCAACGCCCTGCTGCAGGGACTGCCGGACTCGAGCGTGCAGCCCGCCGCCATCGTCTCCTTCTACGGGCAGCTGGGCCCGGATCGCTCGGGCCACGGCGGGCCACTCTCCGTCGCGGATCGGTTCACGCGGCCGGTCCTGGGGCACTACGGCGGCGCCGACGAGGGGATCCCGCTCGACCAGGTCCGCGAGCTGGACCGAACGCTGGCGGCCCGCGGCATGCCCCACGAGATCCACGTGTATCCCCGGGCGACGCACTCCTTCTTCGACCGGCGCCGTGACGAGTTCGCCGAGGAGGCGGACCTGGCGTGGCACCGCACCATCACGTTCCTGGGCCGTGCCCTCGGGCCGGCCACCGGATCCTGAGGACGTGAGCGGCACGCGCATGCGCGCGGGCGGATCCGCACGCGCGCTGATCCCGGCGGTGGGCGGAGAGCGGACGGTGCCGGCCCCTGACCCGGTCGCGCGCGACTACCTGCTCCTGGCCCTCCGCCTGGACCAGCACGTGCCCGGCCTGGTGGACGGCTACTACGGCCCGCGCGACCTCAAGGCACGGGTCGACATGGAGAACCTGCGGCCCCCCGCGCGGCTCGCGGATGAGGCCGCTGCGCTCCGGGAGCGGGTCGCCGCGGAGGTGGACGAGCCGGATCGCCGTCGATGGCTCGACCGCCAGCTGGTCGCGCTCCAGGCGGTGGCGTCCCGCCGGGCCGGGAACGAGATCGCCTACGTCGACGAGGTCGAACGGTGCTTCGACGCGGCGCCCGCCCGGATGCCTGCGACTGCGTACGCAGAGGTGCGGCGCGACCTCGACCGGCTGCTGCCGGGCGGTGGTGATCTCGCGGCCCGGGTGGAGGCGTGGGATGCGGGCCTCGCCATCCCGGCCGACCGCGTGCGCGGAGCGGTCGACGCGATCCTCCCCGGGATCCGGGAGGCGTCGATGGCTGCCTTCGGCGCGCCGGAGGGCGAAGCGCTCCGGGTCGGGCTCGTCACCGGCCAGCCCTGGAGCGGCTACAACTGGTACGACGGCGGGCTGCGCTCCCGGGTCGACCTGAACACCGACCTGCCGATCCGGCCGGCCGCCCTCCTCGACACGCTCTGTCACGAGACCTACCCGGGGCACCACCTGGAGCACGCCTGGAAGGAGCGCCGCCTCGTGGAGGGGCTCGGCCGCGTCGAGGCCACCGTCCTGCTGATCGACACGCCGGAGTGCTACGTGAGCGAGGGGCTCGCCCAGCTCGGCCGATCGCTGGTGCTCGACGAGACCGCGCGCCGCGACCTGGTCCGGACCGTCTGCCGGGTCGCCGGGCTGCCTGCGTCCGACGACGACGTGGCGCGCCAGCTGGCCGTTTCGGACGCACAGCGGCGACTGCGCGGCGCCGACGGCGATGCGGCCCTCATGCTGCACGCGGAGGGACGGCCGAAGGCCGAGGTGCTCGGGTTCCTCCAGGAGGAGGCACTGCTCGGGACCCCGCGGGCGGAGCAGCGGCTCCGCTTCGTGGAGCATCCGCTGTGGCGGACCTACGTCTTCAGCTACGCGGGCGGCGAGGCGCTGCTCGGCGCGTGGTGCGCGGCCCCGGGCTCCGAGCCCGGGGCGCGCGGGCGGTTCCTCCGGCTCCTGACCGAGCAGCTGACGCCATCCGGGATCGCGGACGAGCTGCGGTAGGGAGGCCGGGCCCGGCGTGGGGGCGCGCGGTCCCGCTGTTCATCGCCGCCGCGGGCCCGCCGTTCGAGACGCTACACTTCGCCCCATGCCATCCCCCACGCCCGAGCTCGCGACCCCGACCTTCGCCCGTGCCCCGGCGGCCGCGGCGCGACTGCGGGAGGAGCGACGCCGCCTCGCGGCTGACGCCCTCCGGGCCGCGATCGCCCGGGACCCCGGGCTGGAGATGCGCCACGACGCCGAGCAGATGCGCGCCTTCCTGCGGGACTGCGAGCGGCACGTCCTGCAGCTCGCCTTCGCGCTGGAGCGAGGCACGCTCACGCCGGTCACCGAGTACGTGGAGATGCTGGTGCCCGTCTTCCGGCGCCGCCGCGTGCCCCTCGAGGATTTCGCATGCATGCTGCTCGGCACGCTCGACGCGGCACGCGCCGAGCTCCCGCCGGCCGACGGCGACACCGCTGCGCAGGTGATCGAGGCCGGCCTGTCGCAGCTGGAGCGGCCCCGCCACCTTGCCGGTGACCGGTCGCGCAACCCCATCCTCCAGTTCCTCTGGAAGGGTGCCGGCATCCTGGACTAGGGGACGATCGTGACGATCAAGTGGGTGCAGGTGGACCCGCTCATCATGAACGGCGAGCCGTTCTGCCATGCAACCCGGCTCACCGTGCGGAACCTGCTCGAGATGCGTGCCGCCGGCCTGGCGCCGGACCGGATGATCAGTGAGCACCCCGAGCTGCGGACCGTGGGCATCGCCGAAGCCTTCCGCTACGCAGCCGAGCATCGCGACCGCTACCGGGAGTTCTTCGGGGCTGACGGATCGCTGCGCGGACCCGGGTTCGGGTCGGCCGCAGCCGCCCGGCTCCCCGAGCACCTGCGGGAACTGGTCGGGATCGTGACGGATCGCCCGCAGCCGGTCGCCTGACGTCGCAGCCGGTCGGCTGACGTCCCGGCCGGTCGGCTGGCGTCGCAGCCCGCTCGGCTGAACGCGCCGGGCTTCGTCCCGGTGGCGCGGCTTTCCGACCAGATCAGTCGGAATTCCGCGCGACGGTGCTAGGATGGGCGCACAGCACATGGCCGCGCCGCGTCCGCGGCACCGGCCCACGAGGAACCCGACCCGACCATGACCGAGACCACCCCCAACGCCTCGCCCGACGTGTCCGGCGCGCAGGCCGCCTTCTCCGCCGATGCCTCCGCCGCCACCCCGACGCCACTGCCCACCGGGTTCGACGCCCAGCGGCGCGCGACCGAGCTCGCCATCCTGGATTCGCTCCGGCAGGTCGTCGATCCCGAGATCGGGATGAACGTGGTCGAGCTGGCGCTCATCAAGCAGATCATCCTCGGGCCCGATCACACCGAGGTCAGGATGATCCTCACCACCCCCTTCTGCCCGTACGCCGGCGCCATGATCCAGCAAGTCAAGGAGGCGACGGAGGAGGTCGTGGGGCACGACGTCAAGATCACCCTGCTCGCGGAGCGCTGGGACCCGCGCGATGCGGGTCTCACGTGGTGAGCAGCCAGCAGCGGGCGGGCGACGCGTGACGGAGCGCAGGCCGGGCATCCGCGACAGCGCCGTGGCCACCGGTCGCGGCGATGACGGCACCACCGGGCTGCTCTTCGGGGGCGAGCGGGTCGCCAAGGACGACCCGCGCACCGAGGCCTACGGGTCGGTCGATGAGGCGGTCGCCGCGCTCGGGCTGGCCCGCGCCGAGCTGGCGATGAAGGACCAGTACGGTGTGCTGACCCCCGCGCTGGCCACGATCGGCGAGCTGATCCTCCGCTTCCAGCGCGAGCTCTTCGTGGTCGGCGCCGAGCTTGCTGCGAACCCTGGTGCCCGCGATCGCCTGCAGGACGGGGTGAGCCGGGTCACCGAATCGATGGTCAGCGGCGTCGAGCTCGCCCTGGCCGACCTGGAGTCGCGGGTCGCCATGCCGGCCGAGTTCGTCGTGCCCGGGGAGAGCCGCGTCTCCGCCTCGATCGAGCTGGCGCGGACCATCGTCCGCCGCGCGGAGCGACGCGTCGTCGCCCTCCAGCGCCAGGGACTCTCCGGGGAGTGGACCCTCCCGTACCTCAACCGGCTGGCCGACTACCTGTGGGTCCTGGCGCGAGCCGCCGAGGCCGCCGAATCGCGGGACGCGCGTCCCGCCCGGCCGGGCGCCCGGGCTCGCCGGGGCACGCGCGGGGGGGCCGCCGGTCCCGCGTGATCGCCCCTCGACGCGCGATCGCCCGCCCCCGCGCGATCGCCGCGCGGCACGTGATCGCCCGCCCCCGGGTGGTCGCCGCGCGCCATGCGATCCCCCGGCTCGGTGTGGCAGACCGGGCGCGCGCGACCCTCCGGGGCGCTGCGTGAGTCGTCGCCCATCGCTGCTGCTGGACCTGGAGCCGCTCCGCAGGGACCGCGACTTCCGGCTGATCTGGGCCGGGCAGATGATCAGCGCGATCGGCCGGCAGGTGACCGTGGTCACCCTGCCGTACCAGCTCTGGGTGGCAACCGGGTCGCCGCTCTCGATCGGCGCCCTGTCGCTGGTGCAGCTGGTGCCGCTGCTCGCGTTCTCGCTGTACGGTGGCGCCGTTGCCGATGCCGTCGATCGCCGCCGGCTCCTCCTCGTCACCCAGTCCGTGCTCGCGCTGAGCAGCGCGGCCCTGGCCGCCATCGCGCTCGTGCCGCACGCACCGATCATCCTCGTCTACGTCGTCGCGTTCCTCGCCGCGACTGTCTCCGCGGTGGACCAGCCGTCCCGCACCTCGGCCATCCCCCGGCTGGTGCCGCGCGAGCGCCTCACCATGGCCATCGCCCTCAACCAGGCGGGGTCCCAGACCGCCGGCGTGGTCGGCCCGGCCATCGGCGGAGTGCTGATCGCCGCCGTCGGGCCTGCCGGCGCGTACCTCGTCGACGCCATCACCTACGGTGCCTCGCTCGCCGCCCTCGTGGTCATCGCCCCCATCCCGGCCCTCGCCGGGGCGGCGCGCCCGGGGATCGCAGCGATGGCCGAGGGGCTCCGTTTCGCGCGCAGCCGCGCCGAGATCCTCGGGTCGTTCGTCGTCGACCTGGACGCCATGATCTTCGGGATGCCCCAGGCGCTCTTCCCGATCCTCGCGCTCACCGTCTTCCACGCGGGCGCCGGGGGCTACGGGCTGCTGGCCGCCGCGCCTGCCGCCGGCGCGCTGGTCGGTGCGCTGATGACCGGCTGGGTGTCGCGGGTCCGCTTCCAGGGACGCGCCGTCTATGCGGCGGTGACGGTCTGGGGGCTGGCGATCACCGCGTTCGGGCTGGCCACGTTCTCGCTGCCCCTGGCACTGTTTCTGCTGGCGGTGGCGGGGGCCGCGGACGTGATCAGCGCGGTCTTCCGCGGCACCATCCTGCAGCTGGCCACGCCGGATGAGCTGCGCGGCCGGCTCTCCGCGCTCCACGGCATGGTCGTGGCGGCGGGTCCACGCCTGGGGGACATGGAGGCGACCGCCGTCGCCACCGCCCTCGGCGCGCAGGTCTCCGTGGTGAGTGGCGGGATCGCCTGCCTGGCGGGGCTGGCGGTCATCGCGTGGCGATTCCCCAGGCTCGGTCGGTACCAGGCCGTCCGCGTGCCGCAGGCGCACGACGGCACCCGGCACGACGAGCGGGCGCCGGCCATCCCGGCGACATCCGCGTCGGCCGCGATCCCGGCGACATCCGCATCCCGGGCGGATTCCGAACCGTGAGTGTGCGGCTTCATCCAGTCTTCATCTGCTCTTGACGCGACGGGCATACACTCTAGTCCGGCCCGACGGCCGAAAACCAAGGAGACACAGTCCGTGTTCAACAGGAATCCCAACGACCCATACCGGTACGATGCCCCCGACGTGACCGATACCCAGGGGGGATCGGCGGGCTACGGCTGGGACCCCCGCGTCCTGACTGCCCGCCCGGTGACCGGCGTTCGCGAGGGCTTCCTCACCGCCAGCTTCGTCTGGATGTTCCTGGCGCTGGTGGTCAGCGCCGCGACCGCGTTCATGACCCTGGCGAACGAGAGCGCCCTCACCCTCGTCGCGAACAACTTCATCATCCTGATCATCGCGGAGTTCGCGATGGTCCTGGGCCTCTCCGCAGCCATCAACAGGCTCAACTCGACCGTGGCCCTGCTGATGCTGTTCGTGTACGCGGCGCTCAACGGCGCCATGTTCGCGATCATCCTGGCGGTCTACAACATCGGCTCGGTCACCTCGGCATTCGTGGGTGCCGCGGCGATCTTCGGCGCGGCCGCGCTGTACGGCTACGTCACCGGTCGCGACCTCACCAGCCTCGGCGGGCTGCTCTTCGCCGGGCTGATCGGGATCGTGGTCGCCTCGCTGGCCAACCTGTTCATCGGCGGTTCCGGCCTCAGCTTCGTCATCGGGATCGTCGGCACGCTCATCTTCACGGGCCTCACCGCGTTCGACGTGCAGCGCATCAAGAACGGGCGGATGGCGTGGATCCAGAACCGGGAGAACGCCTCGGTGCTCGGGGCGCTCGCCCTGTACCTGGACTTCGTCAACCTCTTCCTGATGCTCCTCCGCGTCACCGGAGGCGGGGCGCGCCGCTAGGCACGGCCGCCGCCTGATCGGGAGCCGCTCGAGCAGCAGGCGTCTCGAGCAGCAGGCGTCGGATCGGACGCAGCTGACCGCCGGCTGGATCCTCGGGGCCCGTCGCGTCGCTCCCGCGGATACCATTGCGCGGTCGCAGGACGGGTTCGGACGGGGGCAACGGGCCTGGCGCGGTCACGCGAGGAGCGCAGGATGGAGCGAGTCGGGTTCGTCGGTCTCGGGACCATGGGTGCCGCGATGGCGGCGAACCTCGTGCGCGCGGGGTATCCGCTGCACGTCTGGAACCGCACCGCCGGCCGGGCCCGGCCGCTGGTGGACATGGGCGCAACGGAGGCGCGGACCCCGCGCGAGCTGGCCGCCGCCGTGGACGTGGTGGTGGTGTGTGTCTCCGACACGCCCGACGTCGAGTCCGTACTCTTCGACAACGACGGCATCGCCGAGGGTGCGGCACCGGGGACGCTGGTCATCGACTGCTCGACCATCAGCCCGAGCGCGACACGCGCCTTCGCCGCGCGCCTCCGCGAGCGCGGGATTGCGATGGTCGATGCGCCCGTGTCGGGCGGATCGGAGGGAGCCGTCCAGGCCACGCTCACGATCATGGTGGGCGGGGAGCCCGACGACGTGGCACGGGCGCACGCGGTGCTCGCCGCGATGGGCCGGACCATCACCCACATGGGCCCCGTCGGTGCCGGCCAGGCCACCAAGGCGGTGAACCAGGTCATCCTCTGCGGCTCCTACCTGGGGGTCGCCGAGGGGATCATGCTGGCTCTCAAGGCCGGCCTGGACCCCGACGCCGTCGTTGCGGCGCTGAGCGGCGGTGCGGCGCAGTCGTGGGTGCTCACGAACCGGAGCGGCCGGATGATCGAGGACCGCTACCCGCTCGGCTTCAAGGTGGCGCTGCACCGGAAGGATCTCGCGATCGCCCTGGAGCTTGCCCGCGAGGCGGGCGCGTCGCTGCCCGTGGCGGGACTGGCTGCGCAGCTGGAGAACGGGCTGATCGCCCGTGGCCATGGCGACGAGGACATGTCCGCCCTGGCGCGGCCGATCCGCGAGCTCTCCGGGATGTAGGCCGGAGCGCGTCCTCGGGCGGCGGGGAGCCTGCGTCCCCGGTTCCCGGCACACGGCCCGCAGCGCGCCGGCTGCGGCGCACGGGCTACGGTGTCGTGACCGTCTTCCAGGAGCCCCAGAGCCCCACCGCGTTGCGGGCCCGCACCCGGACCGTGACCTTCGCCACCTGGGCCGCCCCGATCCGGACCGCGGTCCCGGTGGCGGTCCGGCTGAGCTGGTGCCAGTAGCCGGACCCGATCCGGTACTGGAAGAGGTACCCGGTGACCCCGGCCGGGTCGCCTGCGCCGAAGCGCGAGACCCACTTGCCCGCGGACGCCGACCAGGCCAGCGTCAGCGTGCCGACCACCGGCCCGTGCCGGACGAGCACCACGTCGACCGGACGGATCGTCGAGCGCGCGCCGGACGCGTCCTGCACCTGCACGTACACCGTGCGGAGGCCGTCGGGGCCGGTCCCCAGCGTCCAGGGGATCGTGGCGGTCGCGCGGCGCCAGGACGACCACGTCGCGCCGTCGTTCGAGACGCGCACGCCGGTGACCGCGTGCCCGGCGGACTTCCAGCCGATCTGCACGGTGACCTTCGTCGAGGTCGAGAGGAACGGCGACACCGAGATCCGTGACACCTCCAGGCCCCGGTGAAGCGAGGCCAGCACGTCCCAGTAGCCGGGCTCGCCGCGGTCGAACCCCAGCGCCCAGAGCCCCACCCCGGCCAGGCCGCGTCGGAGCGCCAGCTGGGCCTTGGGCGCGATGGCAGCCGGGTCGTCGTAGTAGAGCTGCGTCCACGTCGCGTCGGCGGGATCCCAGCGCGACAGCACCACCGACTGCTCCAGGGTGTCGAAGCGCGCCGACATGCCCGCGCCGTCGGTGGCGAGATCCTTGACGAAGACCGGTCCGCCACCGCCGTAGACGGCAGCCGACTGGCGAGCGCTCCGGATGCCGGACGAGACGGTCGGCCACTCCCGGCCGTACAGCGGGAGGCCCAGGATCAGCTTCTGGGGCGGCACCCCGGCAGCGGCATACTGGTCCAGGCTCCAGGTCAGGTTCTGCGTGCCGGATGCCGTCACCAGGGGATCGATGCTGCCCACCGGGTCGCTGCTGGCCGAGCGGTAGCCGTAGCCCATCAGGAAGATGCGGTCGACGCCGTTCGCGGCGGCCGCCGCGGCCATCTTCGCGCCGCTGCTGTTCGAGTTGGTCGCCACGCTCACCTGCCCCGCCGGGTCGTAGGTGAGGACCGCCTGGCGCACGGCCCCGACGAAGGCGCCATACGCCGTGAAGTAGGTGCCCGAGAGCCCCTCGATGTCGATGCTCACGCCGTCCAGGCCCAGCTGCCGGACCAGGGCGATGGCATTGGCGATGAAGGCGGTCTGCGCCTGCGGGTCGGAGAGGAACTGGGCGTTGTGGTCGGCGTTGAACGATTCGAACGTCATGACCACCCGGTCGCCGGCCGCGTGGGCGTGCTGCACGATGGCCGCCGCGGTGGGACCGGTGACGGCCCTGTAGCTCGCATCGGTGGTGTTCAGGCTGCCGTCGGTGCGGAACGCAACTCCGAAGAGCGCGATCGTGTTGATCACGTCATAGCGGAGGTGTGCGTCGACGGTCGAGTCGATCTCCCAGTAGGGGAGATAGCCGAAGACGTCGATCGACCGGGCGGCGAGCTGCCCGGCCTGGAGCGGCGTATCGGACTGGGCAAGCACGACCGAGGCGCCCGTGATGGGCGCCTCGGGTGCGGCCAGGAGGATCAGGGCCAGGGCGGCGGCGAGGAGCGGGCGGCGGTTCGGCATGGCGCGCGGTCTCCGGTGGTCGGTTCCCTGTGCCAAGGGTAGTCGACGTGCCGGAGGCCGACGCGTCGCACCGACCGATGGGCGCGTCGGGAGCGTCCCGGGCCCCGGGGGGCGCAAGCCGGCGGGCGGTGGCCGCCGCCCCGCCGTCAGTCGATCGCGTAGGTGATGTCCACGTCGACCTCGACCTGGAACGAGCCGGGGACGATGGGCGTCGATGCCATGGCACCCGCGGCCGGTGCGGCCATCGCGACCGGCGTCGGCGACGGTGCGCTCGTCTCACTGATCGAGATCGGTGCGCCCAGCGTCACGCCGGCGGCCGTCGCAAGTCCCTGGGCCTTCGCCTTCGCGTCGGCCACCGCCGCCGCGCGGGCCTGCGCGGCCGCAGCGCTCTGGTCGGCCACGGAGAGCGTCACGCCCTGGATCGAGTTCGCGCCCGCCGCGACGGCGTCGTCGATGAGCGAGCCGGTGTCGTTCAGGTTGCGGTCCTTGACCGAGAGCGACTGGGAGGCCTGCCAGCCAACCAGCGTCTGCTTGTTGCCGCTGTAGTCGTAGACCGGGCCGAGCGAGATGTCGACGGTCGCCATGTCCGCGGCGGCGATGTTGTGGCGCTTCACCGCGGCGATGACGGCGTTCATGCTCGCCGACGCGCTGGACTGCGCGGCCTTCGCGGTCGATGCCTGCGCCTGCACGCCCAGCACCACCGTGGCCATGTCCGGCGTCAGCGTCACGATCCCGGTGCCGTGAACGGTGATCGACGGCTCGCTCGTGGCGGATGCGTTGACGGCGGGCACCATCCCGCCGCTCGCCGGGGCCGGCTGATCGCGACCCGCCAGCGCCGGCGAGGCGATCGCAGCCGCCGACAGCACCAGGGCGCCCAGGGCGATCACCGTCGAGGTGGTCAGGGTTGTACGTCGCATCGGGTGTCCCTCCGTGGGTTCCGGCTCCGCGAGCCGTGCCGACCGCATGACGCGTCCTGCGCCGCTCCGGTTCCCCGGGGCTCGCGACCGGACCGGGTCAGAGCCGGAGCCGGCCCCGTGCCCGTGCCAGGCCCCGGACACAATTCGGGGCCCACGCCAGGCCCCGGGCACATTTCGGGGCC
>JAJYGO010000441.1:0-10568 GCA_021785115.1 Chloroflexota bacterium
GAGCGGGGGTACGATTACTGACACCCCGCGGAGATCCCCATGGCCCATCGCCCCGGCACGCTCCTCCTCGACCCGGCCACGACGGCCCTGGTCGTCATCGATCTCCAGCGCGGGATCGTCTCCATGCCGGCCGCTCCGCGCGCGGCCGACGAGGTGGTGCGGAACGCCGCGCGGCTCGCCGAGGCGCAGCGCCGCCGGGGCGGGCTGGTGGTGCTGGTGCGCGTGACGCCCAGCCCCGACGGGCGGGACGCGCTCCACCCCACCCTCGACGCCGATCCCGGTGCGCCGGTGCGCGGGCCGGACTGGGCCGACATCGTGCCGCCGCTCGCCGGCCACGAAGGGGACCTGATCGTGACCAAGCGGCAGTGGGGGGCGTTCCACGGGACGGAGCTCGACCTCCAGCTCCGCCGGCGCGGCGTCCGGACCGTCGTCCTGTGCGGCATCTCGACCGACATCGGCGTCGAGGGCACCGCCCGCGGCGCCTACGAGCGCGGCTACGACCAGATCTTCGTCGAGGACGCGATGGCGGCGCGCAGCGCGCCGGAGCACGAGCACACCGTGACGCGCATCTTCCCGCGCATCGGCCGCGTCCGGAGCACCGCCGAGGTGCTCGCCGCCCTGGCGGCCCGGCGCGCGGTCACGGGGCTGGCCGGCCGTCGCCGGGGCGGAGCAGCTCCTCCTCGACGGAGTCGATGAGGCGCTCGACGGCGCGGAGCTCGCGCGCGCACTCGCGCGGGCTCGCGCCGCGCGCGGGGACGGGCCCGGGGTCGGCGACGGCGCGCTCCTGCTCGACGACCCGCCGGCGGACCCTCCCGAGCGCGGTCGCCACGGCGGCGCGCTGCTCGCCTCGGATCCACGTCTCCACCTGGCTCGCGAGCCCGGGCCCGAGCGCGGCCACCGCCGACGCGATCTCGCGGCACTCGGCGTCGGTGGCGGGAAGGAGCGGATACCACCCGCCGCCCCCGCGCATGTGGTCGATCTGGTGCGCGAGCGCGCGCAGGGGGTCCCGCAGGCGCCGGCGCAGGATCCAGTCCACCCCGGCCATGACCAGCAGGAAGGTGAGGCCGGCGTGGACGAGCTGGAAGAGGACGGCCTGGCGCACGGCGGCGGAGACGTAGGCGTCCGACACGCGGTAGCGGAGGTCGAACGCCCCCTCCGGCAGCTGCAGGGGGTGGGTGACGACGAGGGCGGTCCCCGGGGGTGTGGAGGTGCCGCGCGGCACGATCTCGACCCCGGCGCGCCAGGGGCGGACCAGGCGGTTCACCGCGTCGATCTCCCGGCGCGCGACGGAGAGCTCGCGGAAGGCGGCCGGGGTCGCCGCCAGCCTATCGAGGAACGCAGCCGCGCCCACCCGCTCCGCGGCGAGCACGTGGCGGCGCTGGACGACGACGCGGACGGCCGACGTGCTGACCAGGGAGGCGCCCAGGACGAGCGCGATCCAGCGCGCCAGCCTTCCGCGGAGCGTCGGGGCGCGGCCGCCGGCGGCGCCGACGGGGCGCGAGGTGTCCGGCTTCGGGCTCACGGCCCGCGTCACGGATGCTGGTGCCATGAGATGTCCCCGTCGGCGGTCACGGGAGTGCCCGAGCTCCTCGCGGGCGGCGCTCCCTGACCGGGGCCGCCCGCCGACGAGCGCATGCATCGTGCGATCCGGACGCCGCGGGCGCGCGCCCGCGGCGGAGCCCATCGCATCCCGCGCGGTTCCACGCCGCCCCGTGGAGCGCCGGCGATCTCCGCGAGGGGACGGGGGAGGAAATCCCGCCGGAGGGGCGGAATTCATCCGCGGCGCGCCGCGTCGAGGACCCGTGGCCGCCGGCGCGCCGCCGCGTCACGGGCGCGAGACGGCGGCCGCGGGTGGCGGCGGCTCCGGTGCGCCCGAGCAGTAGTCGGCGTAGGTCCCAGATAGCGGCGCCGTGGGGCTGCACGACGCGACGTACCGGGCCGGGACGCCCGACCGGGCGAGCCGCAGATCGAGCGACTCCATCTCACCGCGCGGCAGATCGACGACGCGGTGGCGCCGGGCCAGCTCCCGTCCCTGCGCCGCGGCGGCGACCTGCGTCACCGCCTGGTGATGGACGGTGCAGGCCGCGACCAGCCCCGTGTCGCAGGCGAGCGCCGCGAGGGCGGCCAATCCGAGCCAGCGCGCCGGGGACCGGGCCGCGGCGGCGGCCACGCTCGCCACGCCGACGGCGATCCAGAGCTGCGGGACGAAGCGCGCCCACCAGGCGCCCGGGTTGATCAGCGCCGTGACGAGCAGGCCTCCCGCGACCGCGATGGCGGCCCGGCTCGCGGCGCCCGGCCGGCTCCAGGGGAGCGCCGCGGCGCCGAGGAGCGCCAGGACCACCCCGAGCGCGAAGAGCGGGCCGAAGCCCCCCACGCGCACGTCGGGGACGGTCATGGCGGCCAGCTCCTGCGGCTCGACGACGACGGGGAGCTTGAGGGTGGCGGTGACGTGCGCCGAGCGCGAGGCCGAGAACGTGGACTCGAGCAGCCTCCGCAGGGGATCGCGGTGCCGGAAGCGAGGAGTCTGCCCGGAGAGGCCGTCCACGCGGGATGGGCCGGCCACGGGGTGGAACGGGTGCCCGTGGTCGAGCGCGTTGGTGACGAGCGGCTGCCATCCGATGGCGAGGGTGCCGGCGAGGGCCAGCGCCGCGACCAGCCCCGTCCGGGCTCGCCGGCGGGTCTCCGCGCCCCGGAGCGCGGTGAGCGCGTAGCCGGCGAGGATCAGCGCCGCGTAGACGGTGGCGGTGAACTTCACGTTCGCGAGGAGCGCCAGCGCGACGGCGAGCAGGAGCGGCGCCGTCCGCGCCTCGCCCCGCGCGGCCATCCAGGCGAGCGCGACCGCGCACGCGAGGACGAGCGCGAGCTGCCCGTCCACGTAGTAGGTCGGCAGCTGGGAGAGGACGATCGGGCTCGCGACCACGATCAGCGCGGCGCCGGCCGCCGGAGCGCGCCCCAGCCCGGCGCGACGCAGGGTGGAGGCGCAGAGGACGGTGGCGGCGACGAGGAGCCATAGCCCCGACGCCTTGCCCGCCTCGATGCTCCCGGTCGCCGCGGTCACCGTGGCAGCGCCGAGCTCGATGGCGCGCACGTAGTGATCGAGCCAGAGGCCGTGGGTCGTCTCGGCGGGCGTGAGGGAGTGTCGGAGCGGGTTCCAGCCGGACGCGAGGAGACGGACGGAGGACTGATGGTAGGCCTGGCCGTCGTAGGAGAGGTCCCAGGCTGCGTGCGCCAGGGACAGCGAGAGGAGGACGAGCCCGATCCCTGCCGCCACGACGACGGTCCGCTCCCGACGCCCGATCCCCTCCGCCCCGGCCACCGCCCAGGTCGCGAGCGCTGCCAGCGCGGCGGAAATCCAGAGGTGGTACGGGCTGATGGGGAGACCCGCCGCGAACCCCACGGCGGCGACCAGGGCCGCGAAGAAGGGCAGGAGGAGCAGGAGCGCGGCCAGCGCGTACGGCCATCCGAGCGAGGTTGCCTCGCTGCGCGAGGTGGGTTCGTGGAGTGAAATGTGCTGAAGATCGGACACGACGATACCTCGGAGCCCGGCCAGCGGCCGGTGCCTGGAGCGGTCGGGCGGCCTGAGAGGTGGACCGGGGGGCCCCCGATGCGTATCTTACGCGCGCCATGAACGGTGGAACCATGCCGGAAAAGCCGGCCCCGGTGCGGCGCGCGATGGCGCTGGTGGCCGATCGGATGCCCGGCATCCTGCCGTTCGTCGGCGCCGTCGCGAGCGTCCTCTTCGTCATCCTCTGGGGAGCGGACGACTGGGCCCAGGGCCTGCGCACGGCCGCGGAGTCGTTGAGGACGGTCTGGCAGCACCCCATCGCCGCGCTGGGCATCCTGCAGCTCGCCTACTTCGGCTTCCAGACGGTCCTCTGGCTGCTCTACCGGCCGGTGCCCCTCGCGAGCGGTCTCGAGCTCCCCTCCGTCACCGTCGTGATTCCGGCCTACAACGAGGGGCCGATGGTGGAGCGGAGCATCGCCTCGGTGGCGCGCGCCGACTACCCCGCGGATCGGCTGGAGGTCGTGGTGGTCGACGACGGCTCCCGCGACGACACCTTCTTCCACATCGAGCGGCTGCGCCAGGAGTACCCGTCGCTCATCCGGGTCATCCGCTTCGCCGGGAACCGCGGCAAGCGCGCCGGCCTGGAGGCCGGGTTTCGCGCCGCGCGCGGCGACGTCGTGGTCACGATCGACTCCGACAGCGAGATCGAGCGCGACACGTTGCGCGCCATGGTGGCGCCGTTCCGCGATCCACGCGTGGGCGCGGTGGCCGGCAAGGTGACGGTCCTCAACCGGTCCAACCTCATCGGCGCCATGCTCGACGTGCAGTACACCCTGGCGTTCGACTTCGGGCGCGCCGCCCAGTCGACTCTCCGGACGGTTGCGTGCTGCCCCGGCGCCCTCTCGGCCTTCCGGCGCGCCGTCGTCCTCCCTCACCTCGACGAGTGGATCCACCAGACCTTCTTCGGGCGGCCGGTCGCGCACGGAGAGGATCAGGCGCTCACCAACATCGTGCTCCGCAACGGCTACGACACCGTCTACCAGTCGAACGCCGCCATCCGCACGCTGGCGCCGGTGCGCTACCGGCAGCTCACGCGCATGTTCCTGCGCTGGGAGCGCAGCTACGTGGTCGAGGGCTTCTCCTTCGCGCGCTTCATGTTCACCCGCTACCGGCGCCGCAACCGGGTCTTGCCGGCGCTGAACTTCCTGGTGAGCAACCTGCGCCTCGTGCTCCTGTACGTCGGCCTGGCCCAGCTCCCCTTCATGATCCTGGAGCGGCCGAGCCGCCTCTCGGACCTGATCGGCGCCACGGTGGTCAGCGCGGGGTTCGCAGCCCTCTATTACCTGCGCCGCGAGCGGAGCCTCCGCTTCGTCTACGGCGTCGCCTACGCCTTCTACTGGCTGCTGCTCCTGCAGTGGATCCTGCCCTGGGCCGTGGTCACGGCGCGCGACGAGCGGTGGGGGACGCGCTAGGCACCGGCGTGGGGCGCTATCCGCCCGCCGAGATGCGGCAGTCCACCGTGTTGTAGAGCTGGCAATTCACATCCGGGTTGTTCGGGTCGACCGTCGCTCCAGGAGCCCGGTTCCCGGTGGCAGGCGGTGCGTGCGCACAGGCTGCCACCAGGCCTACGAGCGTGATCAGGAGCAGGGCCGACCTCCTCGAGCGCTGTCCAGCCATGGTGACCTCCATGGCTCCCCGCGTCGTGACCGGGAGCCACACTCGAACCTAAGGCCGCTCCGTGCCGGGCGCATCGGGCCCGGCTCGCCCCGAGCTCGAACCGCGCGGGCCGCGTCCCTTGCCTGTCCCGGCCTCACGCCTGCGCCGCCGCGCGGACGACACGTCGCGCGCGACCGCCGCCAGGGCGAAACCGGCCACGGTCCCGAGCACCACCAGGATGACGATCAGCTCCATGACTGGCTCCCATGAGGGCGGGCGTGACGGCCGGCACCAACGTCTGGCCGGTGGGAGCCGGTCCGGCGGGCTCCGATCCGCCCCGGTGATCGCTCGTTGATACCCGATCGTGTGCGCGGGTGCCGTCGCGGTACGCTCGAGGAGTGTAACTCACAGGCGCTCGACCGGGTCGGCGACCGTCGCGGCCGGGCGGGAAGAGCGCCACCCCCAGGCCCACACGCCGAGCGCCGCCAGCACGAACGAGGCGCCGGCGACGCAGGTGCCGGACCAGCGGAAGCCGGTCCAGGCCCACGTCCCCACCGCGGTCCCGAGCGCCCCGCCCGCGAAGTAGGTCACCATGTAGACGGTGTTCATCCGGCTGCGCGCCTCGGGCCGGCGGGCGTGGACGCGGGCGAGGTTCGAGACGTGGTTGCCCTGGACGCCGACGTCCAGCAGGAGCACGCCGCCGATCAGGGCGGCCATGGACCGCCCCGCGGCGGCGAAGGCCGCGAACCCGGCCAGCGCCACGACCAGCGTGAGGCCCGCGTTGGCGCGGGCGCTCGATCGATCCGCCAGCCGCCCCAGGACCGGCGCGGACAGCGCTCCGGCCGCGCCGAGCACCCCGAACAGTCCCGCCACGTCGGCGCCGAGCCCGTAGCGCGCCTCCAGGAAGAAGGCGAGGGTGCTCCAGAAGACGCTGAACGCGCCGAACCCCAGCGCCCCCAGGAGGGCGGCCTCGCGCAGGACCGGCTCCTCGCGGGCGAGGGAGAAGAGCGAGCGCAGCAGGGCGGCGTAGGGGATGCTTGCCTCCGGACGGCTCACCGGCAGCAGCAGGCGCAGCGCGACGGCGAGCGCCAGCATGAGCCCGCAGGCGAGGAGGTAGACGGCGCGCCAGCCGAGGTGCGCGCCCAGGAGCCCGCTCACCGTGCGGGCGAGCAGGATGCCGGCCAGCAGCCCGCCCATGACCGTCCCGACCGCGCTCCCGCGCTCGGCCGGAGGCGCCAGGTGTGCCGCCATGGGCACCGCGAGCTGGGGGACGACGGTGGTCGCGCCGAGCGCCAGGGACGCCGCCGCCAGCACCGGCAGGCTGGGCGACGCCGCCACGCCCAGGAGCGCCACCGCCACGGCCCCGAGCAGGACGAGGATGACCCGCCGGCGCTCCAACACGTCGCCGAGCGGGACGAAGAGGAACATGCCCGCGCCGTAGCCGATCTGCGTCAGCATCGAGACGAGGCCCACCGCGCGCGCCGAGGCCGCGAAGTCGCGCGCCACCCCGGGCAGGAGCGGCTGCAGGAGGTAGAGGTTGCCGACGCTGGCGCCCGCGGCCACCGCCAGCACCGCCACGGTCGACCGGTGGCGCCGCGCGCTCGACGCCCCCGTCACCCCTTCTCCTCGCGGCCGCCCGGCGCGGCGGCCGCGGCGGCCGGCTCCTCGGACGCCTCCACGCCGGCGGCGAGCTCGGGGAGGATGCCGAGCCGGACGTAGATGGGATGCACCTCGGCCCGCAGGCGCGGGAGCGCACGCGCGAAGAGGGCCACCGCGACCAGCGTGGCCGCGCCGCCGATCGCCACGGTGAGCGGGGCGCCGATGCGGCCGGCGGCCGTCCCGAAGATCAGGCTCCCGACCGGCATCGTGCCCATCATGGCCATCGCGTACAGGCTCATCACGCGCCCCCGCTTGTCGTGGTCGACGAGCGTCTGCAGCAGGGTGTTGCTGGCGGCCAGGTGCGACATCATCCCGAACCCCGCCACGGCCAGCACGCCGCAGGCGATCCACTCGCGCCGCACCACCGAGAGGAGGATCAACGCCACGGAGAAGGCCGTCGCCGAGCGCACGACCACCATCCCGAGCCCGCGCACGCTCGGCCGCACCGCCAGGAAGAGCGCGCCTCCGAGCGCGCCGAGGCCGATCGACCCCACCAGGAAGCCGAGCGTGTGGGCGCCGCCGTGCAGGACGTCGGTCGCGAACATGGGCATGAGGACCGCGTAGGGCGCGGCGACGAACCCGACGAAGGCCAGCAGGAGGAGCACGGCGCGGGTCGGCGCGAAGCCGAACGCGTACCGCACGCCCTCCGCCAGGTGCCGGCCGACGCGCTCCGGCGGCCCGCCGTGGCGGGGGCGCGGCGCGACGCGGATGGCGAGCAGCGCGCCCAGGACCGCCACGTAGCTGAGACCGTTCAGGAGGAAGACCACGCCCTCGCCCGTGATCCCGATGAGCACGCCGGCGACGGAGGGACCGACCAGCCGCGCCACGTTGAAGATGGAGGAGTTCAGCGCGATCGCGTTCGGGAGGTCCTCCCGGTCGCCGACCATCTCGATCATGAAGGACTGCCGGGCCGGGACGTCCACGGCGGTGACGAAGCCGCTGGCGACGCTCAGCAGCAGGATCTCGGGGATGGTGGCCCGGCCGGAGAGGACCAGCGCCGCCAGCAGGAGCGCCTGGATCATGAAGAGGACCTGGGTCCCGATCACCATCCGGTGCCGGTTCCAGCGGTCGGCCCAGACGCCGGCCAGGGGCGCGAAGAAGAGGGTGGGGACCTGCCCCAGGAAGCCGGCCAGCCCGAGCAGGAAGGGCGAGCGCGTCATGCGGTAGACGAGCCAGCCGAGCGCGACGTTCTGCATCCAGGTCCCGATGAGCGAGACGAACTGGCCGCCGGCGAAGAGCCGGTAGTTGCGGTGTCGCAGGGCGCGGAACCCGTGCCCGAGCGTGGATCGAAGGCTCACCATGTCGCGGGCCCCGGATCGGGCGCGGCGCCGGAGCGCCGGCGTGCGGGGCACCCGCTCATCGTATGGGGCCGCCGCCCGGCGTCCAGTTCCGGCTGGAGGGCGGGGACGCGTCACGCGGCGCCGCGCGACGCCGGTCGATCCTCCGGCGCGGCGCGCTGGACACGATCCGGCCCCCACGCTATTCCTGGGCCTCCCCCCGGCCCCCGGAGAGCACGCATGACGCGCTTCGCGTACGCCGCCGCCCTCGCCGCGCTGTGCTGTGGAACCGCGATGGCGGACGACGTGGTCCGCCTCGGCAACCTCAAGTTCGCCCACTACGGCGCCGTCTCGTACATGAAGGAGCTCGGCCCCAAGTACGGCCTGCGCGTCGAGGAGCGCGTCTTCCCCAAGGGGCTCGACATCCTCCCGGCCATCGTCGCCGGGGAGATCGACGTCGCGGCGAGCGCGGCCGACGCCGCCATCGCGGGCCGGGCGGCCGGCGCGCCCGTCTACGCCGTGGCCGGCTTCGCGCGCGGCGGCATCCGCCTCGTCGGCCGGAAGGGCCTCGGCATCGCCACCGTGGCGCAGCTCAAGGGGAGGAAGGTGGGCGTGCCGCGCGGCGGGGCCCAGGAGCTGGCGCTCTTCGCGGAGCTGGCCAAGTACGGCCTCACCTGGGCCGAGCAGCCCGGGAAGGACGTCCAGATCGTGTACCTCGCCTACGCCGACCTGAACCAGGCGCTCCTCCAGGGCCAGATCGACGCCATGAGCCAGTCGGAGCCGCAGTCGACGCAGGCCATCGAGAAGGGGATCGGCACCGAGATCTCGAAGCCCTACGACACGCCCATGGGCGAGCCGATCCGCGTCATGGTGATGACCGAGAAGATGTACCGCGAGCGGCCCGACGTGGCGGCGCGCGTGATGAAGTGCTTCGTCGAGGCGACGCGCATCTTCCTGGCGGACCCCGCACTGGCGTCCCGGTACGTCCGGGAGAAGATGTTCAAGGGCCAGATCTCCGAGCGGGAGTACAGCGACGCGATGTCCAACGCGGCCTTCACCTACGACCTCACGGTCGACCACATCCAGACCACCACCGACCTCATGGTGCGCTACGGCGTCGGCCGGCTGCAGCACGCTCCCCGGGCGGCGGATTGGGTGAAGCTCGACCTGCTCCGGAAGGCCAAGGCCGAGCTCGGGATCCGGTGACGATGCGGGTAGGGGTGGGGAAGGTCGTCAAGTCGGCCCTGGTCCCGGCGCTGGTGGTGCTGGTCTGGGAGGCGCTCGCGCGCGCCGGGAAGATCTCCCCTGCCATCCTGCCGTCGCCCTCGGCGGTGGTGGTGCGCTGGTGGCACTACCTCCTGCCCATGCAGCCCTACGACCCCTCGCAGGGCGGCTGGCTGGCCTGGGCGACCTCGGGGGAGCTGCCGCAGGACGCGGTCGGCAGCCTCTACCGCGTCCTGCTCGGGTTCCTCATCGGCGCGGGGATCGCGCTGCCGCTCGGACTGCTCATGGGGCGCATCGCGCTGGTGCACGAGCTCCTCAGTCCCGTGCTGGAGATCCTGCGGCCCATCCCCCCCATCGCCTTCATCCCGCTCTCGATCCTCTGGTTCGGCCTGGGCAACCCGCCCGCCCTCTTCCTCATCTCGCTCGGCGCCTTCTTCCCGGTGCTCGTCAACACCATCGCCGGGGTGCGCAACGTGGACGCGATCTACGTGCGGGCGGCGAAGAACCTGGGCGCGGACGAGGCGACGCTGTTCCGGAGGGTGATCCTTCCCGCCGCCATGCCCTACGTCCTCACGGGCGTGCGGGTGGGGATCGGGGTGGCCTTCATCGTGGTCATCGTCGCGGAGATGACCGCCGTGAACAAGGGCCTCGGCTACCGGATCCTCGAGGCGCGCGAGTTCATGTGGTCGGACAAGATCATCGCCGGGATGATCACCATCGGCCTGTGCGGCCTCGGCATCGACATCGGCATGGATCGGCTCAACCGGTGGCTGCTGCGCTGGCACCGCGGGATGGAGACCTGAGGTGGAGACGGCCATCCACGTGGCGGGCGTGCAGAAGCTCTTCCGCGCCGGCGGGCGCGAGGTGCGCGCGCTGGACGGGATCGACCTCGACGTCGCCGCGGGCGAGCTCGTGTGCCTGCTCGGGCCCTCGGGCTGCGGCAAGTCCACCCTGCTGAATGCCATCGCCGGCTTCGCCCCCCCCACCGCCGGGACGGTGCTCGCCAACGGCCGTCCGGTGACCGGGCCCGGGCCGGACCGCGCCATGGTCTTCCAGGAGTACGCGCTCTTCCCCTGGATGACGGTGGAGGCGAACGTGGCCTTCGGCCTGGAGCTGAAGGGCGAGGCGCGGGCCGCCATCCGCGAGAAGGTCGGGGCGCTCCTCCGGCAGCTCGGCCTGAACGAGTTCCGCGACCGCTACCCCAAGGAACTCTCGGGCGGCATGCGCCAGCGGGTCGCGATCGCGCG
>JAJYGO010000441.1:10578-19358 GCA_021785115.1 Chloroflexota bacterium
CGCGTGCTCGCCATCGACCCGCCCATGCTCCTCATGGACGAGCCCTTCGGCGCCCTCGACGCGCTCACCCGGCGAAACCTGCAGGACGAGCTGCTGCGCATCTGGGCGGAGCTGCGCAAGACGATCGTCTTCGTGACGCACGGCATCGAGGAGGCCATCTACCTGGCCGATCGCGTGGTGGTGATGACCTACCGCCCGGGGCGCGTGAAGCGCATCGTGCCCATCACGCTGCCGCGCCCGCGCGACACGGCCTCGCTGGAGTTCAACCAGCTGAAGCGCGACGTCTCGCAGCTCGTGATGGAGGAGCAGGCGCGCCACGAGCAGGCGGAGCGCAGCGCGACCGGCGACTGATGCGCCGCCGCCGCGGCGGACGGAGCCCCGCGCGCGCGGGGGAGGGCGCTCACCGCGCGCCGCTGTCACAGAGGCACAGGTTCGCCACCTGCGCGCTCGAGGCGCAGCGCTCGATCGGGCCCTGCGCCAGGCACGCGCAGGGGTCCGCCGCGGCGCAGCTCGAGGGGCGTGGCGCGCAGGTGATCGAAGGTGGCGTCCCCGCCTGCACGGCCGGCCCGCCCACCTGCTGGACGCACACGTCGTCCGCCCCCCCGCTGCACGCGCACGAGGCGGAGACGGCACCACCACCGCCGCCGGAGGCCGACCCGCCGCTGGATTGCGCGAGGTAGCACCACCCGGCCGGACAGGGCTGACCGACGAGGCAGGCGCGCGTGTTGGGGTACCAGGCGCACCCCTGGAGGTCGGCGCGGCAGCTCGTGCCGTCCGTGTGCAGGGCGCACGTGTCGCCGGTCAGGAGCGCCGTGGGGTCGCCGCCGGTCCGCGCGCCGCCGCCGGCGGCGCCGCAGGCCGCGGCGAGCAGGAGGGCCGTCATGACGAACCGGGGCACGCTCGCCATTCTAATCCGACGCGGGCCCCGCGCTCCGGTCGCCCGGCAGGGGGGCCGCCCCCCGCGCGGACCTCCGGAGGGGGGACGGGCCGGCTCACCGCTCCGGGCGGAGGTCCACGGCGCGCCCGTACGGCGCGCCGTAGTCGCAGACCGCTCGGCAGAGCCGCGCCACCTCGGCGTGGAACGAAGAGGAGCCCGCGCGGCGGTAGGCGGCCACGTAGGAGAACGGCGGGAGCGCGGGCGTGGTGCGGACGACCTGCAGCATGCCGGCCCGGACGAGGTCGTCGAAGTAGCGCCGCGGCATGTAGCTGACGCCGAGGCCCGAGAGCGTGAGCCCCGCCAGCGCGATGAGGTTGTCGGTGGTGA
The DNA here is from genome assembly GCA_021785115.1 of Chloroflexota bacterium. Next base: position 11,843 of record JAJYGO010000441.1, read on the forward strand.
CGACGCGGCTCGCTCGGACGCCGTTCGCGCGCAGCCACCGATCGACGCGCGTCCCGACCGACGAGCGGCCGCCCTGCACCAGGAGCGTGAATCGGCCGACCTCCGCGACGGGCAGGACCCGGCCGTCCGGTGCGAGGCCCGGCCTGCACATCCAGGCGTTCTCGACCTCGGCCAGGGGCATCGCCGTGACGCCGCGGCGCGCCCGCAGCTCCGGGGCCACCACCAGGTCGAGCTCGCCACGGACGAGCGCCTCGTGCAGCGTGGCGCCCGGCGCGATCTCGGGCTCGACGGCCACCTCCGGGCATGCCGCCCGCAGCTCCTGGACGAGGCGAGGCAGCCACGTCATGGCCGTGAACTCGGTCACCCCGAGCCGGAAGCGCCCGGGGCGGAGCTCGCGCCGGCTGCCGACCTCCAGGAGCCGGTCGCGCGCCGCCAGCAGCTCCGTGGCGAGCGCGCGGACCTCCTCGCCCCGGGGGGTGAGCCGCGCGGCACGGCGACTGCGGTCGAACAGCTCCGCCCCCAGCGCGGCCTCCAGCTCCTGGAGCCGTTTCGACACCGCCGACTGGGTCATGTGCAGGCGCGCCGCGGCGCGCTCGAAGCTCCCCGCCCGCGCCACCGCGCAGAGCGCCTCCAGCTGCTTCAGCGTGATCACGTGCCCTCCCGCCGCGCCGGGCCGATACATGCGTAGAGGGAATGTTTCATGAAAAATATATATCGCTATTTCTCCTGTCGCGGACGCCGTAGAGTGTCCGAGCGGTGGGCGGCTGGATGGACACCTGGGGCTTCGTGGCCGCGAGCATCGTCCCCGCGGTGACGCTGGGTGGGGTGGCGGCCCACCTGCACATCCGGAGCGACCCGCCGCTGCGCACCGAGGCGCCCGTCGCCTGAACCCGCAGGATCCGGAGCCCGCCGTGTCGAGCCAACCTTCGCGTCCGAGCTGGATCTTCAACCTCCACGACGAGCGGGCGGGCATCCCGCGCAAGCTGGCCGAGGGCATCCGCTCGCGGGTCTTCGCGGGCGAGCACGCCATGCTGTCGGTGGTCCGCATCGAGCCGCACGCGCGCGGCGCCGTCCACAGCCACCCCGAGGAGCAGTGGGGGATCCTCCTCGAGGGCGCGTGCGTGCGCATCCAGGACGGGGTCGAGACGCCGGTGCGCGCGGGGGACTTCTGGCGCACCCCGGGCGGTGTCGCGCACGGGATCCGCACCGAGGGGACCCCGGCCCTCGTGCTCGACGTGTTCAGCCCCATCCGCGAGGAGTACACGCAGTCCGGCGAGGGCTTCGGGGACGCGAAGGTCGTCCCGCCCGCGGGGCGGTGAGGAGGAGGATCGATGGCCTCCGGGAGCGGAGTTCGCATCGCGCCGGCGCCGCCAAGACCGCCGGCGGAGCTCGTCGCGGCGTTCCGGCCCATGGCGACGGCGCACCTCAGCGACTGCATGCACCGGCTCTGCGGCGCCGTCGGGCTGCGGCCCTACCACCACGCGGGGAAGCTGGTGGGGCCCGCCTTCACGGTGAAGACCCGGCCCGGCGACAACCTCCTGGTGCACAAGGCGCTCGACCTGGCGGGCCCCGGGGACGTCCTCGTCGTGGACGGTGGCGGCGACGTCACGAACGCCCTGGTGGGCGAGCTGATGGGGATGTATGCGCGGCGGCGCGGCATCGCCGGCTTCGTGGTGGACGGTGCCATCCGCGACGTCGCGTGGTACCGCGACTTCCCCTGCTGGGCGCGCGACGCCGTCCACCGCGGCCCCTACAAGGACGGGCCGGGCGAGATCAACGTCCCGGTCGCCGTCGGTGGCCTCGTGATCCTGCCCGGCGACATCGTGGTCGGAGACGAGGACGGGCTCCTCGCCATCCACCCCGAGGAGGCCGGCCGCGTGCTCGAGCTCGCGCGTGCCAAGGCGCGCGACGAGGAGGAGCAGAAGCGCGCCATCGAGCAGGGGCGCTACGACCGCTCCTGGGTGGATCGCACGCTGGCCGAGCGGGGCCTGCTCCCGCCCGGCGGAGATCGGGAGGGTTCGCCATGAGGTTCCGGAACGTCGCGCTCGCCGTGCTCGTCTCCTCCGCGGCCCTCGGGGCCGGGCGTGCGGTGGCCCTCGACACCGTGCGGCTCGGCAACCTCAAGTTCGCCGGCTACGCCGCGGTCTCCTACATGAAGGCGATCGGGCCGAAGTACGGGCTCCGCATCGAGGAGCGCGTCTTCCCGAAGGGCATCGACATCCTCCCAGCCATCGTGGCCGGCCAGATCGACGTGGGGGCGAGCGCCGTGGACGGCGCCATCGCCGGCCGCGCGGCGGGGGTCCCGATCTACGTCGTCGCGGGGCTCTTCAAGGGCGGGGTCCGCATCGTGGGCCGCCCCGACATGAGGTGGACGTCGATCGCGGATCTCAAGGGCAAGCGGGTCGCGGTCGCGCGTGGCGGCGCGCACGAGCTGCTGCTGCTCGCGGAGCTGGACAAGCACCACCTCACCTACTCCGACCGGCCGGGCAAGGACGTGCAGATCGTCTACATGGCGTACGCCGACATCAACCAGGCGCTGCTCGGGAAGGACATCGACGCCATGTGCCAGTCGGAGCCGCACGCCTCGCAGGCGATCCGCAAGGGGTTCGGGGTCGAGATCCTGAAGCCCTACGACACGCCGCTGGGCGAGACGCCGCGCACGCTGGTCATGACCGAGGAGCTGTACCGGAAGCACCCGGACGTCGCGCAGCGCTTCGTGGACTGCTTCGTCGAGGCGACCCGCCTCTTCATGGAGCAGCCGGCCGTGGCGGAGCGGTTCGTTCGCGAGGAGATGTTCAAGGGCCAGCTCACGGCCCAGGACTACCGCGACGCCATCGAGAACTCCCCCTTCACCTTCGACGTCACCGTGCAGCAGGTCCAGGTCTCGGCCGATCTCATGGTCCGGTACGGGATCGGCAAGATGTCCCGGGCGCCGGAGGCGACCGAGTTCGTCAAGCTCGACCTGCTCGAGAACGCCAAGCGGCGCGCCGGGCTGCGGTGAGCGCGGGCGCGCGCCGGGTCAGGGGGTGCTGCCGCGCAGCGAGGCCGGGCGTCCGGGGAGCGGCAGCTTGCCGACCGGCACGAGCCGGTCGCCCTCGAGGCGCAACACGGTGAGGTCGCGATCGAGGAAGTTGCCCACGTAGAGGTACTTGCCGTCGGGGCTGAAGGCGGCGCCCTCCGCCAGCCCGCCCACGCGCGTCTCCGACACCTTCCGGATCTTCTTCCCCTGCTGCTTGAGCAGCGAGACGTAGGAGTGATCGGTCGCGAAGAAGGCGTCCCGCGGGACGTTGCCGGTGCCGTTCAGGATGAGCGCCGCCGCGTAGCCGCCACGGGGGCTCACGGCCAGCCCCTCCGGGCCGTCGCCCACGACCACCTGGTCGACGACGCGGGGAGGCTTCGCCTGCAGGTCGATGACGGCGAGGGTGTCCACCTGCCCGTCCGACGCGCCCGCGGCGCCGCTGTTCCCGGCCAGCCCCAGCTTCCCGTCGGCCGTGATCTGGACGTTGTAGGGCCAGAGCCCGACCGCCATGTCGTAGTGGGCGTAGGTCACCTTCCGGCCGTCGATGTCGAGCAGCGCCACCTTGTGGCTCGCGAACTTGGTGACCAGCGCGCGCCGCCCGTCGGGCGTGATCGCCACGGCCGAAACCTGCTCGCTCGGCGCGCCCTGGGCGCTCACCGCGACCGTGTCGACGACCTTCACCTCCTTGCCGCTGATGGCGAGCACGCTCACGGTGTTGTCCGCACGGTTCGCCACCAGCGCCAGGTCTCCGGCCCGGTTCACCGCCATGCCGGACGGCTGCTTCCCGACCGTCACGGTGGCGAGCTGGGAGGGCGGCGTCGTGGTGAGGTCGATGACGAACACCTTGTCGTCCGGCTGCATCTTCCAGGCGCCCTCCGCCTGGACCCAGTCGAGCGAGTTCGCGACCAGCGCCAGCCGCTGGTCGGGCGTGATGGCGAGGTTCGTCGGGGGGCCGACGACGCTGTTCATGAGCGGCAGGCTGGCCACGATCCGGGGCCGGGCCCGGTCGTGGATGTCGATGATGGAGACGGTGTCCTTCCCGGGCGGCGAGAGCACCGGCTTGCCCTGCTCGTTCCAGTTGAGCTTCTCGTCGTTGCCGCTGACGAGGAGCTGCGAGCGGGCCGGGGCCGCGGCGAGCAGCAGCGCGGCGGCGCCTCCGAGGAGCGGCAGCGAGGAGCGGTTCATGGGACCTTCCTTTCCCGCAGCCAGATGCGGCGGACGAGGACGTGCAGGCAAGCGGTCGCTTGGGGCCGACCCGCCGCGGTGCGTCCCTGGAGCCGCAGCGGCCCGGGCGGCCCGGTGCGACGCGGCGCGTCGCTTCACCCGCGGTGGGGCGAGGCGTGGCCGAGCCGGCCGCCCGGATCGAGCAGGCAGTAGAGGCCGGGCAGCACGAGGAGCACGAGCGGGCCCGAGAGCGAGAACCCCCCGATGACGGCGATGGCGAGCGGCTTCATGAGCTGCGAACCCTGCCCGAGGGCGAGGGCCAGCGGCGCGAGCGCGAACCCGGTGGCCAGGACCGTCATGGCGACCGGACGGAGCCGCCTGTGCGCGGCGACCGACCACGCCTCGCGCGGCGGCCTCCCGCGGCGGAGCTCCAGCTGCGCCTCGTGGATGACGAAGATGGCGTTCTCTCCGACGATCCCGACCATCACGATCGCGCCGACGTAGCTGGAGACGTTCAGCGTCTGCCCGGTCCACGAGAGCGCGAGGAAGACCCCCGCCAGGCTCGCCAGGGCGACCACCGCCGTCAGGATCGGCGCGCGCCAGTCCCCGAACTCCACCAGGATCACGACCGAGAGGAGCGCCAGGCCCGCCAGCAGCACGTACAGGAGCTCGCGGAACGACGCCTGCTGCTGCTCGTACGCGCCGCCGTACCGGAGCGTCGTACCGGCGGTGAGGGGCACCCGCCTCGCGATCTCCCGCTGGACGTCGGCCATGACGGCGCCGAGGCTCCGGCCCTCGATCCGGGCCTTGACCCCGATGAAGGTCGTCAAGTTCTCGCGGTCGATCTCCGTCTCCGGGGGGCCCGTGGAGACGCGCGCGACGTCGTCCAGGCGGACCAGCGCGCCCGACGCGGTGCGGACGGGGAGCGCGCCCAGCGGCGCGCCGGACGGCGTGAGGACGCGCAGGTCGTACATCCGCTCTCCCACGCGGACACGGTCGACGACGGTCCCGGCCACCGCCGCCTCGACCGAGGGATGGAGCGCCTCCGTCGTGAGGCCGTGACGTGCCGCGGCGTCGGGGCGCACCTCGACGGTGAGCGCAGGTCCGGCGACGACGATCCCGTCGAACACGTCGGCGGTGCCCGCGACGCTCGCGACGGCGGCCGCGACCTGCCGCGCGCGCTCCTGGAGGACCCCCTGGTCCGACCCGAAGACCTTCACGTCGATGGGCTGCGGCGCGCCGCCGGTGAGGTCGCCGATGTCGTCCTCGAGGAGCTGTCCGAAGTCGGTGTGGATCGCCGGCTCGACCGTCGCGATCCGGCGGCGCAGCTCGTCGATGACGTCCTCGACGGGACGCCGCGCGGGGCGGGGCTTCAGCTTGATGACGTAGTCGCCCCGGTTCGGCTCGGTGATGAAGAAGCCGAGCTGCGTGCCGGTCCGGCGCGAGTAGCTCTCCACGTCGGGCAGGGACTGGATGACCCGCTCGGCCTCTTCGAGCATCCGGTCCGTGTCGGTGAGGGAGGTCCCCGGGGGCGTCCAGTAGTCGAGGATGACGGCCCCCTCGTCCATCGAGGGCAGGAAGTCCGTCGCGGCGCCGCGGTAGAGCCAGCCGGCGGCCGCCAGGAGCAGCGCGGCGGTGAGCGCCGCCACCCAGCCGTGCGACAGGAAGAGGTGCACCACGGCGCCGTAGGCGCGCGACGCCCACGCCCGCGCCCGGCGCGTGACGGCGTCGAGCCGCGCCCCGGCCTCCGCCCGGCGCGTCTCCGCCGCGCGCTGCAGCGAACGGGCGCCGAGGAGGCTCACCGCGACGGGGACCGACAGGACCGCGAGGAAGAACGAGACGACGAGCGACACCGCCATGGTGAGGGCGAGCGGCCGGAAGAAGGCGCCGGAGATCCCCGAGAGCAGCGCGAAGGGCACCAGGATGACCACGGTGGACAGGCTGGAGCCGACGAGGGCGGGCAGGATCTCGCGGAGCCCGCGCTCGGTGGCGCCGCCCGGCGAGCCGGGAGCGCTCTCGCGCGCGTGGCGGTGGATGTTCTCGACCACGACGATGGCGTCGTCGGCGACCAGGCCGAGCGCGGCCGCCACGCCGGCCAGCGTCATGAGGTTGACCGTCTGCCCCGTGACGCCGAGCCCGAGGCCGACGATCGCCACCGAGAGCGGCACGTCGAGGCAGGCGATCAGGGCGAGGCGCCAGCTGCGCAGGAACACGAGCAGGACGAGCGCCGCGAGGAGCACGCCGATCCCGATGGCGTCCCGCGTGCCGGTCACGGAGGCGGACACGAACCCGGCCTGGTCGTAGAAGGCGACCCACCGCACGCCGTCGGGGAGGAGCGCCTCGCGCGCGAGCAGGTCCCCGATCCCGCGCGCGATGGAGATCGAATTGGCGGAGGGTTGCTGGAGGACGTTCACCAGCACCGCCGGGCGCCCGCCGGAGCTGGTGCGGACGTAGGACACCTCGTCGGCGACCGCGACGCGCCCCAGATCGCCCAGGGTCGCCGGCGGCCCGCCGGGGACCGGGACCGCGATCCGCGACAGCGCGGCCACGTCGTGCACCCGGCCGTCCACGAGCGTGAGGTAGAGCTCGTGGTTCCGCTCCGTCAGACCGGCCGAGCGCACCTGGTGCTGCTGCCGGATGGCGGAGATCACGTCGGAGACCGCCAGCCGCCGCGCCTCGAGGCGCGCGAGGTCCAGCTCCACGCGGAACTCGCGGTCCCGGCCGCCCTGGATCTGCACCTGCGACACGCCCGGGACGCGCATCAAGGCCGGCTTGAGCGTGTACTCGGCGAGGGCGCGCAGCTCCGCCTGCGAGCGGGTGCCCGACGTGAGCGCGTAGCCGAGGATCGGGAAGACCGCCGGGTTCATCCACTCGACGTCGAGCGCCGTCCCCGGCGGCAGGGCCGGGAGCACGCGCTGGCCCTCCGCCTGGACGCGCTGCAGGGCCACCTGCATGTCGGTGCCCCATGCGAACCGCGCCGACATCTCGGCCGAGCCGCGCGAGGTCGTCGAGCGGACGGTCTCGATCGCGGGGACGCGCAGGATCGCCTCCTCGAGGGGGCGCGTGACGGTGGGCATCATGCGGGCGGCCGGTTCCTCGCCCACGTTCGCGATGATCTTCACGATGGGGAACGTCACCGGCGGGAAGATCGAGGCGGGCGCCCGGAGGATCGTCCAGGTCCCGAGCGCGGCGAGGATCGCGACGAGGACGTAGAGCGCCACGGCCCGGCGGCGCACCGCCCCCAGGAGCGTCACCGCCGCACCTCGACGCGCGTCCCCTCGGGGAGGCCGACGGCGCCCCCCGTGATCACGAGGGTGCCGGGGGTGACCGCGG
>JAJYGO010000260.1 GCA_021785115.1 Chloroflexota bacterium
GTTGCGGACCGGCCGCACGATCTCGCCATGCTCGACCAGGAAGGTCCCGTCGCGGGTCATGCCGGTGACGATGGCGCGCTTGGGATGGACCGCGTTGGTGTAGTTGAGACGGGTCACCAGCAGGCCGCGGTCCAGCCCGGAGAGGAGAGCCGCCGGCTCGGTCTCGCCCGGCGCCATGAACAGGTTGATCGGGGCCGGCCCGTACGGGTTGGGCGCCAGGAAGCCGTGCCCCGTCGAGCGCCGTCCGGCGCGCGCGGCGGTGGCGGCGTCGTGGACCAGCCCGGCGCAGAGACCGCCGTCGATCAGCGGCACGCGCTGCCGGCCCACGCCCTCGAAGTCGAACGCGGACGGCGTCCCGGCGGGGTCGGACGCGTCGTCCCAGGCGGAGACGAGCCCGCTCGCGATCCTCCGGCCCGGCTCGAAGAAGCTGCGCCCCTCCTCCACCGCGAGGGCGGAGAAGCCGAGGGTGCCGACCCACTCGAGCACGTCCGCGACCGCGTAGGGCTCCAGCACCACGGGGTACGTGCCGGGAGCCATGGTGGCGGGTCGCCGTGACCGGGCGGCCCGCCGGGCGGCCTCCGCGCCCACGGCTGCGGCATCGATCTCGGCGATGTCGACCGCCAGTGCCTCGCCGTAGCCCGACCCTTCCTCGTCGGCCATGCAGATCGCCACGAGCCTCGCCTGGGTCGTGGACTGTTCGACCCGGATGCCGCGCGTGCTCGCGACCGCGAGGCCGTCCGTCGACGTGGAGAACGACCCGAAGGCGACGACGCCGGCCGCATCGGCGGCGGCGATCACGGCCGCGACGCCGTCGGCGCGCTGCTCCGGGGTAGCGCCGGCGGTGGCCTCGCTCCAGGCACCCGCGGGTCGGCTCACCGGCCCGGGTTCCGGCAGCGCCGCCGGTTCGTCTGCCTCGGGCTGGACCCGCGCGACCCTCGCCGCGTCCTCGGCCAGCCTGCGGAGGCCGTCGTCGTCCAGGCGGCCGCTGGAGGCGACGCCGCTGCGCCGACCGTCGACGAACCGGAGACTGGCGATGGTGCCGGTCTCCGCGACGTTCTGGTGCACCTCGCTGTTGGCGAAGCGCGTCAGCGCCGCATCGGTCTCCAGCACGACCACCTCGGCGTCGCTGGCACCCTCCCGCTCCGCGAGCGCGAGCAGGCGCTCGGCGATCCGCAGCCGTTCCTCGCCGGTCATCCGCGCCCCCGGCTCCGCGCGGCCCCGCGCGCGATCACCATCTGCCGACCCCGACCTGCACGTCACGGAAGCGTGCGCCGGAGCAGCCGTGCCCCACGTGGGCGTCCTGCACCGGCTCACCCTTGCCGCAGGTGGGCGTGCCCAGCATCCGGTAGCTGCGTTCGTCGGCGACCGCGTCGCACGAGCGCCAGAACTCGGGCGTGATCCCGGTGTAGGTCGGGTTCTTCAGCAGCCGGCCGAGCCTGCCGTGGCGAATCTCGTAGGCCTTCTCCGTCGCGAACTGGAAGTTCAGGCGGCGGTCGTCGATGCTCCAGCTGCGGTTGGACACCAGGTAGAGCCCGTCGTCCGTGTCGGCGATGATCTCCTCGAGGGTCATTCCGGGCCTGGGAAGCAGGTTGATGTTCGTCATCCGGATGAGGGGGATCCGGTTCCAGCCGTCCGCGCGCATGGCGCCGCCGCTCCGCCGGCCGATCCTGGGCGCGGTCTCGCGGCTCGACAGGTAGCCGACGAAGATCCCGCCCCGCACGAGGGGCACCGACTGGGCGGGCACCCCCTCGTCGTCCCAGCCGAAGGTGCCCAGGCCGCCCGGCGCGGTGGCGTCGGCCACGATGTCCACCAGCTCGGACCCGTAGCGGAAACCCTCTGCCAGCCGGTCCGTCGTGAGGAAGCTGGTGCCCGCGTAGGAGGCCTCGGTGCCGAAGACGCGATCCAGCTCGGTGGGGTGGCCGCAGCTCTCGTGGATCTGCAGGTAGAGCTGGGTCGGGTCGAGCACGATCGTCCGGCGTCCCGGCGGGCACTGCGGTGCGCTCAGCAGGGCGACGGCCTCCTCGGCCATCACCGGGGCATGGGCCGGCAGGTCCAGGGCCCGCACCGCCTCGTAGCCGCCGGCACGGAGGCCGCCCTCCTCGGGGTAGGACCGCCGCTGGTGCTCGTCGCCGTCCACCGCGTTCGCCTCGATCGCGGACCCGGTGTGCGTCATCGCCTGGGCCACGTCGGTACCCTCGGTGCTGGTGAACGTGGTCCATGAGCTATCCGCGCGGTAGGTGGCCTCGGTGAAGGCGAGTGGCGCCGCCCGGCGCATCGCCTCGTCGACGGCGAGCAGGTCGCCGACCTTGGTCTCCAGGGGCACGGCGAAGGGATCCTCCGCGACCGGTGTCTCGAACCGCCCTCGCTGGGGCGGCTGATCGTCGAGCTCCACGCGTCTGCGCAGTGTCCGGGCCGAGGCCCGCGCGATGCGGACCGCGGTGACCGCGACCCGTTCCGCCTCGGCCGTCGTGAGATGGCTCGAACTCGCGAATCCCCAGGCCCCGTCGACCAGGACCCGCACGCCGAACCCCTCGTCCTCGCGCCGCGCGGCTCCCGCGACCCGTCCGGTCCTGATCGTGATCCGCTCGTCCATCCGGCGGACGGTCCGGGCGTCCGCGTAGGACGCGCCCCGCTGGATCGCCACCTGCAGGGCGCGCTCGGTCACCTGGTCCATCGCCGACAGCGTACCAGAGCGCATCGGCGCGCCAGCGCCTACAGGCGCGGCTGGGCGTCCGCGGGGACCAGCGACCGGTCCGTTGCCGGGAGCGTCAGGCTGTTCTCGGGAGTGACCACCAGCTGCACGCCGGGGCTGGTCACCTGCAGCCGGCTGACGATCCCCCCGATGCGCGTGAGGGCGGCCGTCAGGTTCACCGGGTTGCCGACGGCGGAGACGCGGAACGTCGCCCCGAGCGGGACGTTCTCCACGGAGAGCCCGCCCGCCGGGCCGGCGACCACCGTGCTGGCCACCACGCGGACCTGGTCGATGGCGAGCGCCTCGGCGCCCGCCAGGCGCAGCTCGTTGAGGAGATCGTTCGCGTCGCCGGCGGTCATGGGGCCCGAGCAGTCCACCGCCACGCCCCGCCCCTGGACCGGGTCGAGGCCGGCCCAGAGCCGGAGCCCCTGGAGGTCGTTCTGCAGGCCGCCGATGGCGGAGACGCCCAGCGTCCGCGCGGCCTGGAGGTCGCGGGCCTGTGCCTGGAGCGTGCTCACCTCGGTGGACAGCTGCGCATTGCGCTGGTTCAGGTTGGCGATGAGCGTGGTCAGGTCCTGGGACGACAGGTTGGCCAGCCCCGTGCCGCCGGCCTGCGCCCGGAGCTGCACGATGGAGAGAAAGCCCAGCACGAGCGCCACGAACCCGATGGAGAGCTGCGCGCGGCGGGAGCGCATCCCGGTCGTCATGGCGCGGCCGTGGCGGTCGGCACCGCAGGCGACGGAGAGGCCGCGACCGGGTGGGCGTACGTCAGCGCCACGCCACCCGCGTAGGCGGGGACCACCGCCTTGTCCAGGGAGCCGGCGCCCAGCCGGATCCCGAACGCCTCGACTCGCGCCTTCACGAAGCGCGCGAAGCTGGCGGAGGATGTCAGCCGGCTGTAGAGGTCCTTCGGCCCGATCGCCACGATCTGGTAGGGCGGCTGGAGATAGGCGCCGTTGAGCAGGATCGACGAGCCGATGTCGGTCAGCCCACTGGTCGCGGTGATCCGCTCGCCGTTCACCGCGATCGCCTCGGCGCCGTCGAGCCAGAGCTCGTCGACGACCGCCAGGATGTCGCTCGAGCTGACCAGGTAGTCGCCCGGCGCGGCGCCCGGCGGCACCTGCTGCGTCGAGTCCTCCAGCTGGACGACCACGCCCGGCCCCTGCAGGTCGATCAGCCCGGCCGCGATCCGCGCCTGCTGCAGCTGGTCGTTGAGGCTGGTCACCAGGGCAGAGTTCCCGGTGGACGTGGCCTCCAGCTGCTCGATCTGCGCCCGCAGGTCCAGGATCTGCGTCTTCAGGGCGTCCTGCTGGTTCTGCAGCTCGGTGGCCGTCTCGACCAGGGGCGGTCGCTCCTGCGTGGTGTACTGCACGCGCGCCGGCCCCGCCCCGGCCTGGGCCACCACCAGGAACCCCAGGACGAGCAGCGCCCCGGCCAGCGTGAGCTGCCAGGATGGGATGCGTCGCGCCCGCGCCACGAACCCGGTCACGGACCGGTCCTCTCCGCAACGCTGCCCCACGGGCTCACGGCCGGCCTCCCCGCCGACGGAAGCGGCGTCGCACGGTCCCGAGGAGCGCGGCCACGGATGACGACGCGGCGACGATCCCGAGGCCCGCCAGGGGTGGACCCGGCGGCGCCTGGGGCGCGGACGGCTCCATCGCGGACTGTCCGCCTGGTGCCGTCGACGGTGTCCAGCCCGGTGGCAGCGGTCCGCTGGGCGCCGGACGCGGGCCGTACGTGGTGATCGAGCGGATCCCGATGGACGTCAGCCATGCCGCGTCGAAGGCAGAGGCCGAGGCGCCGGTCGCCGCGCGGAAGGCCTCGTCGTCGGTGGCGCCCTGGCGGTACGTCGACACGAGACGACGCAGCGACGCCTGGCCGTAGGTCCGGATGAAGTAGTCCACCGCCGAGACGGCCTCGGCGTACGAGAGGACGAAGGGGTCGGTGCTCGACGGGAAGGCCTCGCTCAGGCCGTCGAGCGGCACGATGCGCCCGGCGGCGATCCCCTGCTGCAGATCGGCGCGACGCGGCCCGGGGCCCTCGGAGTAGTAGACCGCCAGCCCCTCGTCGAGCCACAGCGGCGGCGTGTGATACGGGTTCTGCGTGGCGGCCCCGAAGACGTGGTGGGTCGTCTCGTGGGCGATCTCCTGGTCCGGGAAGTCCGAGCCCAGGTCCGAGGCCAGCACCGTGCCGAAGGCCGTGTGCGTGACGGCGAAGTAGACGCCCGCCGCGTCCGCGTTGGCGCCGGCACCGATGGCATCGAAGAAGGCCGCCGAGTCGTTGTAGATGAAGAAGTCGAGGTGCGGCACGGAGGCGATGCCGAACGCCGCCTCGTCCCGCGTCACGGCGGACTCGGCCGCCTGCAGCCACCCCTGCGCCGTGCTGCGGGTGTGCGCATACCAGTGCAGCGTGACCGTCGGGCCCGGGATCGACTGCCACGCGAACCGGTCGTCGACCACCGTCACGGTCCCCGACGGCCCCGTCTCGGAGACCCCGCCGGGGAGCGTGACCCGGAACGCGTAGCGGTAGACGGTGTTGGCCGAGCCGGTGTCGGCCTGGCTGACGCTGGCCCGCCATGCGCCGCTCGCGACGCGCGTCACGTGCGCGGTCTCCACGGTCACCCCGGGGACGTAGGGCGACGACACGACCAGTTCCACGCCGAGTGGCTGCACGCTCGTCCGGAAGGTGTCCGCGAAGGCGAGCGGCTTCAGGATGACGGCCGTGGCGGTCGGCGGGTCGAACGAAACGCTCGGTGCCGCCGCTGCCGCGGTGGGAGATCCCACCTGGAGCGCGAACGCGATCACCGCGGCCATCACGGCCGCGATCGCCGCCGTCCGGGCCGGAGTCCCGCGCGGGCCGGTCAGCGCGACCATGCCATGCCTGCGAACCGGGGGATCCCGAGCCCACTGGTCGCCGCGCCGAGGAGACCTGTGCGGCTGAGCGCCCACGAGGCGTTCCCCTCGGATCCCGGTGCCGCGTAGCTGAGCGGGATCACCGGGACCTGCTGCTGCAGGACCGCCTCAGCGGCGGCGTACGCGCGCTCCTGGGCGGCGGGATCCGCGGCCCGGCCCGCGGCCGCGAGGGCCGCTTCGAACGCGGGGTTCCGCCACCCACCGTAGTTCGAGGTGGCGTTGCTCTGCAGGAGGACGCCCAGGAAGTCCTCGGGGGCGGGGTAGTCGGCGATCCACGACATGCTCCAGATCGACGGCGTGTCGTCCGCGAGCCGCTGCATGTACGCACCGGACTCCATCACCTCGAGCGACACGCTGACGCCGAGGTTCTGCTGCAGCTGCCGGGCGATGGCCGCGTCGTAGGGCGAGCCGTCGGAGACGAGCGCGATGGGTGGCAGGCTCCGTCCGCCCGGGTATCCCGCGGCAGCCAGCTGTGCCCGGGCCGCCGCCGGGTCGAACTTCGGCATGAAGTCGCCGGCCGGGCGCCCTGGTATCCCGGGCGGGACGATGGAGGTCGCCACGGCGTCCGGCCCGTCGGACAGGAGCGCGATGCGCTGCCAGTCGACGGCCCAGGCGAACGCCTGCCGCACGCGCACGTCGTTGAACGGGGGACGGCGCGTGTCGAAGCCGTAGTAGGTGACCGAGAGCGAGGGCTCCTCGCGCAGCTGCGGCCCGAGCTGCGGGTCGTAGCGGATCCAGAGCGCGTCCGCCTGGGCGATCGGCGTGTAGTCCACCTGGCCGGACGAGAAGGCGTCGACCGGGTTGCTGCCGCCGAAGTCGGTCACCACGATGGCGGTTCCGATCGGCGGCGCGCCGGCCCAGTACCGGGGATTCGCCCGCAGGGTGATGGCGTCGGCCGTGACGCTCGCGACGGTGTAGGCGCCGGAGCCCACGAACGGCGTCGGCGGCTCGGTGGCGTCCAGCGCGGGCAGCTCGGACGGGGGCGCCACCGCGAGCGCGGGGTTCGCGGCGATCGCGGGAAAGTACTCGGCCGGTTGGACCAGCTGCACCCGCACGGTATCGCCCTGGGCGGTGATCCCGACCCCGGAGCGCGGTCCCTGCCCCTGGCGGTACGCGATGGCGCCGGCCACGTCGTCGAGCAGCGAGGCGAGCGGACCGGGATGCGCGGGATCGAGGACGTGCAGCCAGCTGGCGACCACGTCGTCCGGGGTGATGGGCGTGCCGTCGGAGAAGGTGAGGCCAGGCCGCAGATGGAAGGTGACCTCGAGCCCGCCCTGGCCGACGGTCCACGACTCTGCCAGCGCCGGCTGGACGTGCATCGACGCGTCGAGCGCGGTAAGACCCTCGAACAGCTGCGCCAGCAGGGCCGCGGTCCCCGCGTCGCCCTGCATCCCCGGGTCGTACGTCTCCGGACTCCAACCCGCGATCCGGACGACGCCCACCGAATGGACTGGGGCGGGCGGCGCCGACGAGGCCGGCGACGAACCGGGCCGGAGCACGCCAAGCGGCACCACCAGCGCGATCGCGAGGAGAAGGATCAGGCCGAACGCGAGCGCCCGCCGGCGGCGGGAAACGGGCCGGGGGGACGGCCCCTCGGGTGGAAGCCAGCTGCCAGCCGGTGAGCCCCAGGGCGGACCGGGAGCATCCCAGCTCGGCGGTGTCCCGCGATCCATCGGGATCCCCGGACGCACGGGCGCGTCGGCATCCGACCCCGCGGTCGGGGCCACCTCGGGCACGACGGGCACGGGAGGGCCCGGCAGATCATCCATGGGACACGTCACCCATGCGGGCCAGTCTATCCGCCGGGCCGCGCCCCCGCCGCGCCACGCAGTGCCCGCGAACGGCGGTCCGCAGATGGAGCGGCGCCCGGCGTGTGCAGCCCGCCGGGCGCCGCTTTGAACCGGGAAGGGCGGATCGACGGGCGATCGTCGCCCGTGTCGTCGTCCCCGGATCCGGATGTCAGACGGCCATTCCCTGGTCCTCGATGGCGCGCTCGATCGCCCCGCGCAACTCCTCGGCGGTCGGGTGGCCCGTGAGCGGGGTCACCCGGGTCGGGCCCTCCGTGTGAACCCACTGCAGGCGATCGTCGACGGACGTCAGCACCACGGGCAGGTCGGCATATACGTCGCGGAGGTGGTCCACCAGCTGGCGGCCACCATCGCTGTCGCCGGCCGCCCAGGCGTCGTACAGCAGCACGTCGGCCCGATCCACCAGGGGGCACGGGAGATCCGAGAGCACGGGGCACGGCTCGGCCAGCGGACCGCCACACTGCTCGACCTCGTAGCCGGCTGCCCGAAGGAGGGCCGCCTGCTCCGCGGCGAGTGCAGGATCGTGGTTGACGACGACCACCCGGGTCATGGTGACCTCCCTTCTGCGCCGGTTCGGCGGTCGGAGAACGGGCCGCCAGCATCCGTCGACGCGGGCATCATCGCATGCTCCGTCCGGACGTGGGTCGCGGACAGCGCAGATGGTCACCTGCTCCGGGGGCCGGGCGGCCCGGCGGCCCGACCCGTTCGGGCGGGTGATCTTCCCCTGCTCGCGCGGCCGTTCTTCGCGCCTCGACATCGCCGACCCTTCGCTGGAGCGTGACGGTGCCGACAGCACTCCCGTTGTAGGCACGCCAGGATCCCGGCACCTCGCGGTATCCCAGCCGCTTCCAGAACCGGAGCGCCCGGGGGCTGTCGGCCAGCACGCTCAGGCGAACGGTCGCCCAGCCGGCACGACCTGCGATGCGCTCGAGGCGGCAGGCGACCTCGGTCCCCAGGCCCTGTCCGCGGCGTCCAGGGTCGATCACCAGCGCGGAGATCCAGGGGGCCTCGTCCACCGGGCCGGGCGGCCGCAGGACGGCCAGGCCGAGGACCCGTCCGGTCGACCGCTCGACCACCGTCAGGCATCGGTGGTCCGGGGTGGACCGACCGGGGCCGCCGTGGGGCTGTGGACCTGGCACGCACCCGGGGATCCAGTCGGGCGCGAGGAGACGGCGATCGCGCTCGGCGTTCGCGATGCGGGTGAGCGCCGGAAGGTCGGCCGCCGTCGTCGGCCGCAGCCAGACGCGAGCAGGCGAGGCGGCCGCGCGCATGGCTACCCCGTGGCGACGCGGACACGCCGCGCGGGCGCCCCGGCGAACTCCCGGAGCGCCGCCACCAGCTGGGCCTCCGTGACCGGCCTGTGCCGCCGGACTTCGATGCGCCGCCGCCGACCATGCGTCACGTCGTCGTCGCGCAGCGCGGCGGCCAGCCGTTCCACGACGACCCCGTCACCCAGGAGGAGCAGGTCATCGGCGGGCACCGCACGCCGGACCTGGGCCAGGAAGGCGCGCAGGTGCTCCAGGCGGTGCCGCTCTCCGGCGGAGCGCGGACCCGTCCCGCCGTGACCCTCCCCACCCCGTGCCGTCACCTGGCCGGTGGAGCGCCGGTGGGGCGGGACGTCCGACTCGAAGTGCACCGTTCCGGCTGCATCCGGGCCCCAGCGCACGATCGTGGCCGAGTTCGCGTCAATCCACACCGCCGCCGCCTGGGAAGTGGCCATGTCAGCCTCCTCATCCAGTTGCCGTGGCTCGGGACGAGGGGCTGCGGCCGCAGGTGCGGTCCCCCGGAAGTCAACCGACGTGCCCGTCGCCCGGTCGGCCTGACCCCGTCCGTCGCCACGCGATGCCTCTGGGGATGGTGTAGCACTCGACCGGCCCGGCAGACAATGGCCATCGGGCCCGGACGAAGGGCCCCCGGGCGTGCGGCGAGCGGGCCCCGGAGCGCGTCGTCAGCGCCGGCCGGCGGTCGCGGTGCCTCGCAGGCCTGTCTCGCCGGAGCGCTCCGGGGCGATGCGGAGACCGCGTTCGCCGACCAGCTGGATCCAGTCGGCCGTGTTCCGGTTGACGATGATCGCATCGGCGCTGGCGCGGCGGGGCACGCCCCGGACCGCGTACTCGATCGACGCGTTGCTGAGCGGGATCATCGGCCCGCGACGATAGGCGCTGGCGAGTGGTTCGGTCCCCGGTCGTGCATGCAGGTTCCCTCGGATCACGTACGTGCCGCTCTGGACGGCGACCGGGTACGTGATGGTGCGCGTGCGACGGGCCGGGTCGCCGCGAGGTTGCTCGGCGTGGACCGCGATGAGCTCGTCGCGCGAGAGCGGCACCTCGTCGGCATGTGCCGAGCGCCCGTCCACGAGGCTCTCGACCAGCACGTCCCGGAGCACCAGGTCTCCCCGGGCGTTGAGCATGTCACTGAGTCGATCGCCCTCCAGGGTCACGCGGCCCGTGACGCGGCAATCCTCGGTGTACGCGACGAAGGTGACGTCGACGTTCGCCGGTTCGTCCGCCGCCGGCACGGCCGGAGGTTCGACGCGGGCGGGGTGCAGCGCCGAGCGCGCCCTGTCCCGCAGCCGGCGGAGCGCCCCGCGGCCATCACGCGACGTGGCGGCCCCACCCCCTGCGATCTGGCCCGACATCTCACGCCTCTCGTTCTTCCCTGCCGGCCTCAGCGCCGGAAGGGAGTCGCCGACCCGGTCGCCCAGCCCGACTGCCCGGAGTCGCCCATCGTGGCGCGCCGCTCGGCGATCATCCGCAGTCGATCGAAGATCAGGTCGGCCGGCTTCGTCGTTGACGGAGCGGGCTGGTCCACCGGCGACGGAGCGCCCCACGGAGCCGGTGCGTCGGCCTCCGCGGCGGGCAACGGTTCGGGCATCGCCTCATCCGCCGAGTGCACGGCGCCCGTGGCCGGTTCCCTCATGACCGCCTCGTCCATCTCCGCCGGGACAGCGTCCGGGCCCCGGGTGCCCGGGTCTGCCGTGGTCGTGTCCTCGGTGGACCACGTTCGGTCACGCCCGTCCGCCGCGGCCCACGCCCGCGCCGGCTCGCCCGGCGTCCAGGCGGGATCGGTCGCTTCGGGAGCCGCCGGTTCCCATGCGGACGCGTCGGTCGCCGGGACGGGATCCTCCCCAGCGAAGGTGCCGGGATCCGCCCCGTCGTCTGCTGAAGGAAGGACGGCGTCCGGCACCATGGCGCGCCGGCGAGCCTCGCTGCCGATCTCGTCGAGGCGCGGCGGCGCAGGCATCCGCGCCGCCATGCCGGCGATGGCGACCGGATCATGCTCGGTCTCGAGCCGCGAGAAGAAGGCCTCGAGCTCCTCCCGGTGAGCACTGGCGCCGGCGGCGATCGCCTCGATCTCGCGTTCGAGGAGCGAGTCGTGCCGGGCGAGCCGGTCGTCCAGGCTGCGGCGGACGATGGCGAGGCGTTCTCCGCGCTCCGCCTCGATCCGCTGGATCTCGCTGGCGGCCCACGCTTCGATCTCGGCAGACGACGCGTCGGCCTCTGTGCGCGCGCCGTCGATCTCGTCTGCGGCCCGGCTTCGGGCAGCGTCCACGCACACGGCCTCGCGCTCGCGGGCCTCCTCGAGCATCCTGTCGCGCTGGGCGCGGGCCACGGCGTGCATGGCGTCGGTGAGTTCCGTCGAGAAGGCGCTCGTTGCGCCGTTCACGACCTCCGACGCCGCGTCGGGGTCGGTGCCTGAGTCCGCCTGGGCCGGCGTGGCCTGCTCGACCACCGGCTCCGACGCCTTGAACTCATCGGCGGGATCCGGTGCCCCGAAGACGCGTGCGATGACGACCGGAGCCTCGACGTCCACGTCGCTGGACTCGCTCTCCGACCACGGTTCGTCGCTTCCATCGTGAAGCGTCTGGGCGGCATCGTCAGGCGGCGTGTCGCTGACGACCGGCGCGCCGAACGTGCGGAGGAACCGGCCCGTCAGGCCGTCGTCGTCCCCCTCTTGCAGCGCCTGCACTCGACTACCTCCGCTCATCTGCACGATTCTCCAGGCGCCGTCGGGACGCATCGGCGCGACGTACAGCGCCACGCTAGACCGCGGTCGTCTTCGCGGGCATGACCCACTCGGGGCATGGGGTCCCCGACAGAAGTGCCAGACGGTATGGCCAAGCACCGTGGGACCGGCCCCGGTCGGCGTGCCCCTCGCGCGCGGCGGTTACCGATCCGCAGCCGCCCGGGCGGATCCCGCGGGCCGTCAGCCCTTGACGACCACCAGGGGCCTCAGCCGGGCAACCGGGCGGATCAGACCGGCGCCCGCGGCGACGTCGACCACCACCGCGACGTCCTTGTACGCCACGGTGGCCTCCTCGGCCAGCAGGTCCGGCCGCTGCGCCCGCACCACGATCCCCTCCCGGGCGAGCGCCGCCGCGACGTCCGTGCCGCGCAGCTGGCGCACCGCGGCGTGGCGCGAGAGATCGCGTCCCGCGCCGTGACAGGTCGAGCCGAAGGCCCGGGCCATGGCACCGTCGGTCCCGACGGCGACGAACGAGTACCGCCCCATGTCGCCGGGAATCAGCACGGGCTGTCCGACGGATCGGTAGCGCGCGGGCACGTCCGGGTGCCCTGCCGGGAAAGCCCGGGTCGCGCCCTTGCGGTGGACGCAGACCTCCATCTCGCGCCCGTCGACCACGTGGCGCTCGAACTTGGCGATGTTGTGACTCACGTCGTAGACGAGCCCCATGGCGGCGGCCTCGTGCGGCCCGAACAAGCGCCCGAACGCCTGGCGCACGTCGTGGGCGATGACCTGGCGGTTCGCCCAGGCGAAGTTGGCGGCGGCTGCCATGGCCGCCAGGTAGGCGTCCGCCTCCGGCGTCCGGAGGGGGGCGCAGGCGAGCTGGCGGTCCGGCAGGTGGATGCCGTGCCGCGCTGCGGAGCGGTCCATGATGGCGAGATGGTCCGTGCAGACCTGGTGGCCGAGGCCGCGCGACCCGCAGTGGATGAGGACGACGACCCGGCCGACGTCGAGCCCGAGCACGCGGGCGGCGGCCACGTCCAGCACGCGATCCACGGCCTGCACCTCGAGGAAGTGGTTGCCGGAACCGAGCGTCCCCAGCTGGTCTGCCCCGCGCTGCTTCGCCCGGAGCGACACCGCGGCGGCGTCGGCAGCCGCGAGGGTGCCGCGTTCCTCGGTGAGGTCGAGATCCTCGTGGCTCCCCAGGCCACGGGCGACCGGCCAGGCCGCGCCCTGCTCGAGGACACGGTCCAGGTCCCGTGGCGCGAGCCGGGCGCCGGTGCGCGCCCCCACGCCGGTCGGGACCGCCCGGAACAGCTCGTCCGCGAGTCGCGCCGCAACCCGGGACACGTCGTCTCGCCGGAGGTCGGTGCGGAGGAGGCGCACGCCGCAGTTGATGTCGAAGCCGATCCCGCCCGGGCTGATGACGCCGTCGTCGGCGAGTGTTGCCGCGACGCCGCCCACGGGGAACCCGTACCCCCAATGCACGTCGGGCATCGCCAGCGATTCCCCCACGATCCCGGGCAGCGCGGCGACGTTCGCCACCTGCTCGAGCGCCGGATCGTCGCGCAGGCGCCCCATCAGGCGGTCGTCGGCAAAGACGATCCCATCCACACGCATTCCGCGCTGTTCGTCCCGCGGGATGCGCCACCGCCAGGTGTCCAGCCGTTCGAGCGGCACCATGTGCGAAGCCATCAGATGTCCGCGTAGGCCGTCAGCGTGAAGCCGGCCGGCCCCCGGTCCACGGCCAGCCGGTGAAGGGTGACCGCCTTCACCTGTCGAAGTGTCCGGATCCCCGGTGATTCGTACGGCACCAGCGTCGCCCGCCCCTCCAGCGTCCAGCCGTCCGCGACCGGCGCCAGGTGCGACACCGTCGCTCCGACCAGCACACACCCCTGGGCGTCGGCGAGGGCGATCAACTCGTTCAGCCAGGCGAACGCCAGGCCTTCCAGATCGTGGGCGCGCAGCGGTCCCGTCTCGACCGGCGACCCGACGGTGCCGGTGGTCTCGGCGGCGATCTCAGCCAGCGCGCGGGCCGCCTCCTCGAAGACAGCCGGGAGGCTCGGGGCACAGGCCTCGAACCCGACGTCCGCGGTGTGGGGAAGCTGCCGGTGCGAGGACCCGGCCTGGCGTTCCACGGTCGTGCACCCCCGGCAGGCGGCGGGTGCCCCGGGCCAGGGTCCGGGGCGGCCTCCGGCGCCCGCCCGTCCGACGCCGGTCAGTCGAGATGGATGCTCTCCCGGCGGGGCAGCGTCTCGGGCTGCCGTTCGAGCCGATCGATCCAGTGGTCCAGGAAGGCGCGGGCCGCGAGCAACCGCTCCTTCCTGGCGGCACGCGCGTGCCGCCGGACCTCCGGCGGAGCGACCTCGCGCCAGAGCTTCAGCATGCCGCGGGGCATCCGTCCTTCCAGCCCCTCGAGCTCCTCCAGGGCGGCCAACCGCTGCTCGAGATCCGCGAGCCGCGCTTCGATGTCGGTCATCGCTTCAACGCTCCTGCCTGCGGGGCGCGCATGCCCCGTGTCCCCCTTGTAGAGCGCCCGCGTGACGCTGTCCAGAGTCGGACGGCCGGGTCGGCCGGGCCCGACACCCGCCTGCCCGCCGACAGGGATCGCGTGGAGACACCCGCGTCCGTGATCACGCAGCCCGCCGTTCGGGTCGTCCTCCGCGGCGCACCTGTACACGGGCCTCCACCCGCTGCAGGCGCAGCTCGATTGGCCGACCCGCGGGTTCCACCTCGGGATCAGCCTCAGCCTCGTCGAGTCGAGCGGGCCGGCCCGCCAGCGACCAGCTGTCGGACTCGGCGCCCCCGGAGGCACCTGGCCATCCGCATTCGGAGGTCCGGTCGAAGAGCGCACCGAGCACCCCGGCGGGCGAGCCGCCGCCAGGGCCGTCACCCGCCAGCGTTTCGACGCCGATGATGAACAGGGCCAGCAGTGCCGCAGAGGCCAGCAGAGAGAACGTCACGGTCCTGCCCTCCGCTAGGGGGAGGCCGTCAATGTCACCGGGTACGAACTCACGTGCTCGCGGGAGCCGTCCTTCGCCGAGAGATCGTACACGGTCACCCATCCGGGCTGCGCCTGGTCGAGCGGGTACGCGAGCGTCATGTCGAACTCGCCCCAGCAGCCGGTGCCGCAGGAGGCGGTCACGGCCCTGCGTGCGATGACCGCACGGTTCGCGGTGGCGATCTCCACGAGGAACTGGGCCTCGAACACGTCGGCCAGCCCCTGCAGGCGTGCCGGGTTCGGCACCCGCGCCCCCCAGGCGGGCCGCTCGAGGAAGATCGCGGGCAGCTGGTCACGGAAGTCGGCTCGCACCGACGGTCCCGCCAGCACGATCCCCTCGGACGAGAAGGTCGTCACCGGCCGGCCATCGAGCCGGAACGTCACGCCGGTCACGACGGGGACCTGGGTGACCGTGAAGACCACCTGGGCCAGGCGCGCGAACATCGATGCCGACCCGCCGCCGGCCGCGAACTGCGCGGACAGGTCCACGACCGCGGTCGCCCCCGACACGGTGATCCCCCGCAGGGTGGTCCCGGCCGGGATCGCCGACGTCAGCCCGGGGGATCCGTCGGCCGGCCGGGCTTCCTCGTCGGTCGGCCCGGCCAGGAGCGACTCGACCGCAGCCGTGACGACGTCACGGCCGGTGGCCAGCGCCCGCTCCACCGGCACCAGGTGCTCGCCGCGAAGCAGGAAGACCACCATCGACGAGGCGGGCGCGGGTGACGTCGCCGGCGACGTCCCGGCCCCCGAGGGGGTCGCAGCCGGTGACATCGACACCGGCGCGGTCGTCACGGCGGTCGATGGGGCCGAGGAACCCGGAGCGACGGTCGGTCCGCTCGGGCCGGCGGTCGGTCCGGGGCTGCCGGACGACAGCGAACCGGACCCCGTCGACCCGCATCCGGCCGCCACGGCGATGACGATCAACCAGGCGAGCCAGACCCCGGCCCTGCCCGATCGCCCGACCCTGCACGCCCGCATGGTCTCCTCCCCGGGCCGGCCGCCGCCTCCGTGATCGCGCGACGCGCCCCGAGCGCCACGCGTCGCCGACGGTTCGATGCGGTCCAGCCGTACGCTCGACGCTCTCGCCGACCCCGCGGTTCCCTGCCCTGCGCTGACCCTGGATCTCAACGGTACGGACGGCCGGTCGCCGGGCGACCACCGGGGCCGGGGAACGGGTCCGCCTCCGTACCCCCGAGCTCGCGCAGCAGCAGTTCCGGGGTCATCCGCGCCACGAGTTCCGCCCGCTTGGCGCGGTACTCGCGCTTCGAGATGAGCCCGTTCCGCCGCAGGCCCTGGAGTGCGAGCAGCGCCGCCACCAGGTCGACGCGCGCGACTCCGGAGCCCGGCGTGCCCTGTGGCGATGTCGGGACGGCCGTCGGCGACGTGGCGGGCTCCACAGGTTGGCAGCGTTCGGAGGCGACGGGCGTGGCAGACAAGGGCGACGTGTTGAATGCGGGCGGCGTAGTGGTTGCCAGACGCGCCATCGGCGAAGCAGGCTCCGTGAAGGCTGCCGGACTGCCAGCAGGAGTGGCGCGCTCCGTGAAGATTCGGTCCGACTCCCGGGTCATCGCCTCGTCCCTCTCGTGCCCGATGGCGGTGCCGTCCGGCCGCTGATGGGAGCGCGAGGCTGGCCTGCAGGCGTTGAGCAAGACACCCAGCCCCACGGCCACCAACCCCAGGGGCCAGAGGTCTGCCGCTCGCCGAGCATAGAGAGCCGGTGCCCCGAGCGTGGCGACGAGGGTCAATGCCCCGACGACGACCAGTATCAACCCCGCGCTGATCCAGAGGCTGCGCCTCACGGCGTCCAGAACCTCCCTGGCTTCGAAGTCACAGCCACCGGCCGTCCGACTGGCGGAGGCAGCGTATGCGAGGGACGTCTGTCCCTGGCACGCGTCGCTTCGACCCAACGAGGAGCCATCATCCTGCTGCTCCGCGATGCGGGCGCTCCTCCCCGGTGTAGGCCAGGAGCATCGCGCGCAGGCCACACTCGTCGTTCCCGGTCGCACATGCCAGGAACCGTTCTACGGCCGTCCGGACGTCGGGCGGTGGGGGCGACGCGACGACCCGCAGGATCTTCGCGCTCGCCGTCTGCTCCACCTCCTCCCCGGCATAGAAAAGCTCCTCGTGCAGCTTCTCGCCGGGCCGCAACCCCATGATCTCGATCGGGTGACTATCGGGATCGCGCCCGGAAAGCCGCACCAGGTCGCGCGCGAGATCGAGGATGTGCACGGGCTCGCCCATGTCCAGCACGAAGAGATCGCCGGATCGGCCCAGCGCCGCGGCATCCAGGATCAGCCACGCGGCCTCCGGGATGGTCATGAAGAACCGCGTCATGTCCGGATGTGTGATGGTGATCGGGTCGCCCTGCTCCAGCTGCGCCTGGAAGATGGGCACGACACTTCCGGAGGACCCGAGGACATTGCCGAACCGCACGGAGACGAAGAGGCGACCCGTGCGCTGAGCTGTGTCGGCGACGAGCATCTCGGCGATCCGTTTGGTTGCTCCCATGACGCTCGTCGGTCGCACGGCCTTGTCGGTTGACACGAAGACGAACCGTTCCACCTCGCACGCCGCCGCGGCGTCGAGCAGTCGCAGCGTGCCACCGATGTTGACGTACGCGGCATCGGACGGATCGAACTCCATCAGCGGGACGTGCTTGTAGGCGGCGGCGTGGAAGATGACGTCGGGCGCCTCCGCCCGGATCAACCGCTCGACGGAGGCCTGGCACGTGACATTCACGAGACGCACCGCCACTTCACCCGATCCCCGGCCGTGCGCCAACCGGCGCTCCAGTGCGCGCTGGACCGTGTAGAGCGGGCTCTCTGCCCGGTCCACCAGGACAAGCCGTCCGGGGCCGATCGCGTACACCTGCCGTGCCAGCTCGGACCCGATCGATCCGCCGGCGCCCGTGATCATCACGGGTCGGTCCCGGATGATCTCCTGTACGCCGGGGAGGTGCTCGGTGACGACCGGGCGGCGCAGCAGGTCCTCCACGCGGACACGACGGACCCGATAGGCGTCTACGCTGCCGTCGATGACGTCCTGCATGGAAGGGACCGTGTGCACCTCGAGCCCGAGCGCGAGCGCCGCCTCCACCACCCGCCGGACGGCGGCCCCGGACGCGCTCGGCATCGTGATGAGCAGTCTCCGTGCACCTGTCACAGCGACGGCCTTTGCGAGCGAGTGCAGGCCGCCGTAAACCCGGAGTCCCGCGACCACGGTGCCCTCCAGGGCGAGGTCGTCGTCGAGGAAGCCGGCCGGCCGAACGCCGGCGCCCGGTTCGCGCTGGGCGGATCGGGCGACCAGGACCCCTGCGTGACCGGCTCCGAACAACAGCGTCGCCCGCACATCCGAGGACGGGGCGGATCGTCCGGTCCGTGCGGCGTCGAAGATCACCCGGACCGCGAGTCGGATGCTGCCCAGGATCGCCGCGCTCAGCACCGCCTCTGCCAGCCAGAAGGACCGCGGGAACCCGGAGACCCAGGTCGCCCCGAGCAGAACCTGTGATCCGTAGAAGAACGTGACGCTGAGCGCCGAGCCGAGGCCCACCGCGGTGATGATCCGCTCGAGTTCGGGGACGCTGGCGAAACGCCAGGCCCGGCTGTACAGGCCGAACGACGCGTTGGTGATGGCCCTGGCGGGGACGAGCACCGCCATGACGGCCGCGTAGCCGAGCAGTTCGTGAAGATCGACCACCCGGTCGTACCGAACGGTCAGCGCCAGGTATCCGGCGAACGCAACACCCGCCAGGTCGAGCACGAGGAGGTATCGGCCACGGATCCGGCTCGCCATTCGCGCCATTGCCGCGAGACGGAACCGCGACGAGACGGCGGCGCGCGCGTCGATGTGGCGCAGCGACGGGGCGACGGATGGCCAGCGAGCGGACGACCAGGTCGGACGATGCACAGCCGATGGCGCCTCACAAGCATGCACACACCGGCCGGCGTACTGCGAGCGTCGCGCGTGGCGACACAGGGGCAGGAAGGGAGGGACGCACTGGACAACCAGCGAAGATGACGCGCGGGCAACCTTGGGCCTCGGTGCCCACAACTCCCCCCAGCCACTCGCGGGCCTTGATGCCGCGAGTGTAGTCTGCCGAAACTTACGGACTAGGCCCACATGGCCCATCCGTACCACGTGGACCCTCGGTGTGCGGTGCACGGACGCACCACCTCGGAGCTCGGCGCTGCGGCCCCCGGTCGGCGATGGAGAGGAGCCCGGCCGGCACCGCCGGCCACGGAGCGTCCCTCGGGTCCCCCGGGCTGGCATGACTTGGTAGGATTCCCTCCAGCACCGTCGCAGCGCCACTGGAACCGGGGGCCCCGTGCCACCCTCGGCACCGGCAGGCAGAACCGTGGTCGGCCGGATCGGTCGAGCACCCGGCGGCAACGCCGCCTCGTCCAGACCAGGAGCACGGGGGAAACCGAATGCAGCGCCTGCGTCGCCGGTGTCTCCCGGCTGTCCTTGCCTTCCTTCTTGCGCTGGCGCTCGTCCCGCTGACGACCTCCGGCGTCGCCGCCGACACCGCCTACGCCACGAGCTGCACCGTGCACCTGCGGGCGTCCCCCGCCACGACCGCGACCTCGCTGGTCTCCATGCCGACCGGCACCATCGTCACCGCCTCGGGCACCGTGTCCGGCGGCTCCTGGTCCGCCACCTGCCCCTCCGCGGTGTCGGGCAGCACGTGGTACGCGATCTCCACGGTCAACGGCGTCAGCGTCTCCACCCTGTTCGGCGTGAGCGTGGCCTACGCGGCCACCGGCCTCTTCCAGCCGTCCACGTCACCGCCTCCGCCCCCGCCGTCCTACCTCGAGGGACTGGACGTCAGCCACTACCAGGGCACGGTCAACTGGCCGGCCGTGGCCAGCGCAGGC
>JAJYGO010000227.1 GCA_021785115.1 Chloroflexota bacterium
GTACAGGCGGACCGTCCAGCGTCCCGGCGTGATCGGGACGTCGAGCGAGATGGTCTCGTCCGCGCGTGCAAACCACGAGAGCTGTCGTCCGTTGCTCCAGGCGCCGAACCCGCGGTTCATGGCCTGAACGACCGGGAACATGGTCACGTCACCACGCCACCCCAGGTTCTCGGCCTCGTAGCTGGCCTCGGGCGTGCCTGCCGGCGTTCCGCCGGACGTCGCGACCGTCGTCGCCACGAGAAACGAGTCGAGGCCCACCGCGGGTCGCCCCGGCGTCCCCGCGACGGTGAGCTCGATGACGTGTCGCCCGGCGCCACTCCACTCGGCGCGATACGCCACGCGCGCATCGGCGACATGCGCGCCCAGGTTGACGTCCCGCGGCCCGGCAAGCCGCGAGTTGTCGAGCGCGACTTCCACGATGCCCTGGTCGAGTCCGCTCTGCGCGATGACCGCGACGGCACTGCCGTCGAACGTCAGGCGCGCGGTCGCACCTGGGTCCGTGGCCCTGAGGACGGATTCGCCGACGGCATCCGGGTCGCTGACCGTCTCCCACGAGCCGCCGAGCTCGATGCGTGCGTCATCCGAGTCGACGAGCGACACGCGGTACGCCGCCCCCTCGATCCATCGACCCACGTTGCCCGCCTGGTCGGTGGCCCGGATCCGGTAGCGATAGACGGCGTCCAGCACGGGCCGGCGCGCCACCGCCGTGGTCCCGCCGCCAACCGTCGCGACGGTCCGATAGGAAGCGCCGCCCACGGACTCCTGCAGTTCGTATCGCGCCACGCCCGACTGCGCGTCGGTGCCGATCCACCGCACGAGGGTCGAGGTCGGCGTCCCCCCGACGATCCCGCCCTCTCGGAAGATGATGCGCGGCGGGCTGACGGCGGGCGGCATAGCGTCCACGCGGACGGGAAGCGAGAGCCAGGGCCCGAGGCGGCCGTCCCGGTCGACGGCGTAGGCGTGCAGGATCGTAATGCCATCGAGCCAGATCCGCTGCGCCGCGTTCCCCGTCAGGGTGACGATCTGCCCCCCGAGGCCTCCGGGAGGCTGCCGGAGCAGGAAAGGCATCCGCGCAGGCAGGCCCCAGACGCGGATCGCGGCCACCGGCGATTCCGTCGTTGCGACGCCTGCCACGCGCACGGTCGTGCGGCCGACGTACCAGCCAGTCACGGGTTCCGCCGGGGACGCCGTCGTACTGATGACCGGGCCCCGGCGGAGCGGGGACGTGCTCGGCGACGCCACGACGATGGTGGCGTACCCGTTGCCCCCGCCCCCACAGGCGCCCGAGTCGCAGAACCAGCTCGGGTCCCTGCGCTCGCCGAGCTGCAGGACCATCTGGATGCCGACCTCGTTGCCAGGACGCAGGCTGACGTCCCGGGCGTCGCCCGAGTCGAGCGGGTGCGCGAGCTCGAACATCTGCGTCTCGAGCGGGCGTGCGCCTGCGGCCGTGCCATCGATGCTGCCGGGTGCCGGATAGCCTGCTCCCGTCGCGCTGTCGAGGGGCTCGCACCACGCGCCCGACACGCCCTGACCCTCTGCACAGGGGAACCACGCCGCGTCGTAGAAGCTGAGGGCTTCCTCGGTGCGTTGTACCGCGACGACGTCGTCGCCGGCTTCCACGGGCGTGCCGTCGTTGTCGTTGTCGAACGTGATCCACATCGCCGCGTCGTCGGCGATCTGCCCGATCTGCACCGCCACGTACAGGTTCGCGTCGTCGTTCATGACCGAGACGACGGCCGGAACGCGCCCCGACCCGACGTAGCCGCCGTCCGCCTCGGGCATCCGGAGGAGCAGCTCGAGCTGTGCCGCGCCGTCCCACTCGCCGGGGTCGACGGTCCCGTCGATCGCGGGCGTCCCGAAGGCCGAGAGGACGGGGCGCCCGGTGGCGGTCGCCGCCGGGGGCGGAGCCGGGGGGCCAAGCGATCCCGCCGGCACGTCGGCCGCGGGGGCAAGCGAGGTACCCAAAGGCGCGGTCGGTGGCACGGTCCGGCCTGCACCGCTCGGGGATGTCATGTCGGCCACGCTCGGGGATGACGGAGAGGTCATCGAGGACGTCGCGGTTGCCTCGGGGGTGGCAGGGGGTGCCACGGGTGGAACTGCGCCTCCGCAGCCGGCCACGAGCGCGGCAGCAACGACGAGAGCCGCGGCCACACGTGACGGCCCGTGGGGGACAGCGTCTGGCTTCATGTCGGCACCCCCTCGAGCGGCTCCCGATCGGTGATCACGAACTGCGCACGACAGTCGAGCCGCGCCAAATCCCGGGCGTACTCGTGTCTGCTCCCCGTCACGGGGTCGATCCCGCCTACACGACGCGAGACGGAGGCGGGGTCATCGAAGTGCCCGGTGATCCGGTAGCGGATGCCGTTGCCGGGCGGGTCGCCGACATACCCGTCCGCCGTTCTCACGATGTTCGATGCCGGCGCGTAGACGACCGCCAACCAGTGGCCGTAGTCACCGACGAACTCCTGGTGTACGAGCGGCAGCAGCCAGGCAGGCGTGCCCCACCAGCCCATCGGCCAGTCCGCCAGCATCCTGCTCCACGCGTACGCCTCGAACGACAGCGGGGTGTCCCCGAAGCACGCGACTCGCTCCAGGACGAACATCGTCGCGAGTTGCTCGATCGTGACCGGGGGCGACGGGCAGGCGAGGTCGAGGCCGACGAGCCAGGGCTCGCCACCGCGGCTCGCGGAGGCGACCCACCCGAACGGCTCGTTCCCATACGGCCCGGAGTCCTGCCCGGCGTACCACGTGTACCCCGACGCCTCCACCGGACCGGCCACGAGGAACAGCCGGTCGCCGGCCCCGAGGTGGTGGTCCAGGATCACCGAGTCGCTCCCCACCGAAGGCCGGGACCTGATCACGAGGTCGTCCGCCACCACCTCGGCGAACCGGTCGACGCGCAGCGCGGCAGGCGTGGCGGGCAGGCCTGCGTAGGGCGACGCGGACGGCGTCGGCTGCGGGATGGGCGACGCGCTCGGCTGGGTCGTGACAGCAGGCGGTGGCGTGGGAGCGGCGGACCACCAGACGACTGCCGCGGGTGGGGTCGGCCGAACGGTCGACGGTACCGATCGGCCGTCGGCCGGGCGCTCGCTCGTCGCACATCCGAGCAGGACCACCGCAGCCAGCGAGCCGAGGAGGAGCAGCGGATGGAGGCGCCCCCGAGACCCGGGCCGCCGGATCAGCACGCTGGGGTTCCTCGTGGTCATGCTCTTGCCTGCCTCGCTCCGCCGGCGGGGCAACCGCCACGGCACCTCCCGCCACCACACAGATGCCGCCGGACGACCTGGCGTCCCGGGACGGGCCACGGGAACTTGTCGCGGGGGGCGTCGAGCTGCGGCCGCTGTCTTGGCCGCCCTGACCGCACCAAACCACCGGCGGGACCGACCCGCGGCGGAAGCGTCTCGGCATGGATGGGCGCGTCGCTTGCCAGGCCGCGGGCCCTTGACGGCAGCGGGGTGTCGCCCATGCTCACGGATCCGGGCATGAACAAGCGCCCCCGGACGGACTCGGGGGCACACGAAGCAAATCGCCCGACCCGCTCGCGTGGTACGCAACCGTGTGAGCACGAGGGGTAATGCGGCCCTACGTCCCGACAGGTTGACTCGCCTACGCTCGGCTCCACGCGGGAGGCGTTGACGCGCGGCGCTCGCACTGGCCGCCGGTGCCGCGTCCGAGCCACTGGCGAACCCGACCCCGCGCGGCCACCGGCGTGTGCCGCTGACCGGTCGAGCGAGGGGGGTGTGCGCCATGGCCCACGCGAGCATTCGTCGCAACGTCGACGCGCCGATCGAGCGCGTCTGGCAGCTCGGGACCGACCTGCGGCGCTGGCCCACCTGGCTCGAGGGACTGCTCGAGATCGGTGAGGTGAGTGGCCCGGATGACCAGGTCGGGACCACCGCGGTCCTCGTCCTGAAGGGGCCCGACGGGATCCACCGCCTGCGGCTCGAGGTCGTCACCGTTGATCGCCCGCGGATGCACGCCCACGTCGCCGCGGAGATCGGGGGCGGCATGTCCTACCGCTCCACCATCCGGCTCGCCGAGGCGACCGGAGGCGGCACAGACTTCACCTGGGAGCAGGACATCACGGCGGCGCCCGGCCTCCTCCGTGCGCTCGCCGATCGGTTCCTCGTCCGGCGCATGAGTGAGCGGCAGATGGCGACCTCCTGCGACCGCTTCGCCTCCTTGCTGCGTCAGGGCGAGGCGACCGTGGGAGCCTGAGCCGAGGGTGCTGTGATGCCGGCGACGGCCATGAGAAGCGATGGACCGGCGACGGGGACCCGCAGTGAGGCCCTCGTCGACGAGGCCACCGGGCTCCTGCAGGGACTGATCCGCAACCGCTGCGTGAACGACGGTTCGGTGGAGTCAGGGCAGGAGATCCGCAACGCCGACCTCCTCGAGGGCTTTCTCCGCACTGACCGGCTCGTCTTCCGTCGCTTCGAGCCGGCGCCCGGCCGGGTGAGCCTCCTCGCCCGGCTCGAAGGGAGTGACCCATCGGCGCCGCGTCTGCTGCTCCTCGGCCACACCGACGTCGTGCCCGCCACGCCATCCGCCTGGCGGCGTGATCCCTTCGGCGGTGAACTCGTCGACGGGGAGGTCTGGGGCCGGGGCGCGGCCGACATGCTGAGCTCGACCGCGACGATGGCCGTCGCCCTGCGCGAGCTCGCCCGGCGGGCGCCCATGCGGGGCACCCTGCTCTTCCTCGCCGAGGCCGACGAGGAAGCCGGGGGAGCCCTGGGCGCGGGCTGGATCACGCAGCACGAACCGGACGCGGTGCGCGCTGACTACGTGCTGACCGAGGCGGGGTTCCGGCTGCCGCTGCCCGCGCGGGACGGCGCACCGCTCGTCCAGGTCGCGACGGGCGAGCGCGGACTCTGCTGGTGCCGGTTGCGGGTGACCGCCCGGGGCGGCCACGGGTCGATGCCCTTCGGGTGCGACAACGCCACGGTGAAGATCGCCGAGTTCGTGCGCCGGCTCGTGGCAAACCCGCCGCCTGCAGTCCTCGGGGGCGACTGGCGGGCCTTCGTCGAGGCGGTCGACCCGGTGCCCGAGATCGCTGCGACCTGGCACGACGTCGAGACCTTCGAGCGCGGCCTCGCGGCACCCGGAGCACTCATGCCGGGTCCGCTCCACAACATCACGCACACCACGATCACCCCGACGGTCCTGCGCAGCGGCACGAAGGTGAACGTGGTCCCCAACCTTGCCGAGCTCGACCTCGACGTGCGGATGCTGCCCGGCCACTCGGCCGATGATGTCCGCGCGTTCATCCGGCACGCGCTCGGCGACCTCGCGGACGAGATCCGGATCGACATCATCACCGAGGATCCGGCGAGCGCCTCTGCGGTCGACACGCCGCTCTTTCGGACCGTCCGGGGCGTCGTCGCGGACCTTGTTCCCGGTTCCCGGGTGGTGCCCTCGCTGTTCCTCTTCGGGAGCAGCGACGCGCGGTTCTTCCGACGGTTGGGCGCGACCGCCTACGGCGCGGCCCTGATGAGCGACCGCATCCCCTTCGGGGAACTCGCACGGATGCTCCACGGCATCGACGAGCGGATGGATCTGGAGTCGCTGCGCCTCATGGCCGCGTTCTGGATCGGAGTGCCGGAGCGTATGTTCGGTTCGCGGCCGCTCTCCCCCGACGCGGATCAGCCCGCCCCGCCGGCCCGTCGCGCTCACGGGCTTCCTCGCTGACCACTGGGCTTGACAGCGGGACCATCTCGCCCACGATCATGGATTCGGGCATGAACAAGCGCCCCCGGACGGACTCGAACCGCCGACGCAGGCCTTAGGACGGCCTCGCTCTGTCCACTGAGCTACGGGGGCGTGCCGGTGATTGTACGGCGGCGGCGTGGCGGCACGGCTCGTCCGGACGTCGTGGCGGGGTCCGTGCGCACGCCGGCCTAGAATGGCGCCCGTGTCCCGCCTATCCCCCTCCCCGATGCTGACCCTGTTCACCCGGCCCGGCTGCCATCTCTGCGACGACGCCCGGGCCCGGCTCGACGCGCTGCTCGCCGAACGGGTTGCGGCCGGGCGATCGATGGTCGCCGTGGTCGAGGTCGACATCGAGGCGGACGCCGCGCTTCTGGCGCGCCACCACGACACGATCCCGGTGCTTGCGTCGGGATCCGAGGAACTGCCGCTCGCCATGCGCCCGGACGCCCTGCGGGGATTCCTGGCGCGCGTGCTGGACGGCGCCGACGCGACCCGTGCCTGACCTGACGCTCGCCGCGGCGCTGCTCGCCGGGCTTCTCAGCTTCCTGTCACCCTGCGTCCTGCCGGTGGTGCCCGCCTACCTGGGACAGCTCGGCGCGATCGCCGCCGGGACCGGGCCGGCGGCCGCACCCGGACTCATCGGCACGCCGGCGCTCGCGGGCATCCCGCTGCGCGCGTCGGGCGCCGGATCCGCCGTCGGCGTCGGCCCCGCACGACAGGCCATCGCCACGCGCTGGGCCGTCATGGCCCACGCCGTGGCCTTCGTCGCCGGGTTCGGCGGCGTCTTCACCGTCCTCGGGGTCACCGCGACGTACGCCGGCGGCGTGCTTGCCCCGAACCTGCCCGTGCTCCGCCAGGCCGGCGGGATCGTGCTGATCGTCCTGGGGCTGAACCTTGCCGGCGCGCTGCCGATCGGAGCGCTGGCCCGGACCTGGCGCCCGCTCGAACCGGCCGGACCGGTGCCCCTGGACG
Organism: Chloroflexota bacterium; assembly: GCA_021785115.1. The sequence continues at coordinate 6,682 of JAJYGO010000227.1, forward strand.
GGGCGCGGCGTTCGCCGCTGGGTGCCTTCGGGCTGGGTGCCATCTTCGCGCTCGGCTGGACGCCGTGCATCGGCCCCACCCTGGGCGCGATCCTGGGTCTCGCGGCCCTGGGCCCCAGCGTGCAGGCGGGGCTGCTGTTCGCCGCGTACTCCCTCGGCCTCGGGCTGCCCTTCATCGCGCTCGCGCTCGCGATCGACCGCGCACCCGGGCTGGTGGGCGCGCTCCGACGACACGCGCGGGCGATGGAGCTCGCCGGCGGCGGGCTCGTGATGCTGGTCGGCCTCAGCCTGCTATTCGACTGGCTGGGCTGGTTCTCCGCCAGCTTCAGCTACCTGACGCCGCGTGTCTGACGAGGGGGGCGGGAACGTGCCCGGGTCCCCGGGCTGGCCCGAGCCCGCCTATCCCCGGGAGGGTGGCGAGCGGCAGGCCCCGACGGCACCCCCGGGCCCGGCACCGGCGGGTCCCCGGCGCGGGCTGGTGGGTCCCTTCACGGGCCGGCAGCTGCTCGTGGTGGTGCTGTCGGTGGTCCTGGTGGCGGCGGCGTTGAAGCTGGTCACCACGCCCCTCGCGCCGTCCAGCCCACCGGTTCCCACCCCGGGAACCGCCTTCTACCGCTTCGCCCCGGCCCAGGTCGGGCTCCAGCCCGGCGACCGCGCCCCAGAGCTCGCCGGCACCAACGCCGGGAAGCCCGTCCAGCTGACCGACCTCAACGGCCGCCCGATCCGGCTGGCGAGCTTCCTGGGCCATCCGGTCTGGATCAACTTCTTCGCCTCGTGGTGCCCGCCGTGCCAGTCCGAGACGCCCACCATCGAGGAGGAGTACGAGGCGCACCGGGCGCAGGGCCTGGTGGTGATCGGGGTGAGCGTGCAGGAGTCGTCCGTGCCGGACGTGCAGCACTACGCCCGGACCTATGGGCTCCAGTACACGATCGGGTTCGACGGCACGTCCGCCGTCTATCGCACGTACCACGTCTACGGGCTTCCCACGCAGGTCTTCATCGACCGACAGGGACTGGTGCACGCGGTCTGGAACGGGCCGGTGACCAGGGCCCAGGCGGAGCAGTTCCTCGCGCCGTTGCTGGGCTCGGGCGGCGCGTCGGCCCTGCCCTCCACGCCGTAGCCGCCCTCGGCCCGCGGCCGGGGCTGGGCTACAGCGGCTCGAACCGGTAGCGGTCGCGGTCCGCCCGGAGCCGACCCACGGGCGTGTCCGCCTCATGGGAGAGGACCACCGTCCAGCCCTCCTCCACCGCCCGCCGGAAGAGGCCCACCTTCACCTCGACACTGGTGAGCGGGAAGTCGTCGAACGAGGTCACCCAGCGCGGGTTGGCACTCCAGGGCCGCATGAAGAGGTCGCCGAAAAACCCCACTGTGCGGTCGCGGCCGCGGATCACCACGGCCTGGTGTCCGCCCGAGTGTCCTCCCGTCCGGATCGCGGTCACGCCGGGCACGAGCTCCGCCTCGCCGTCCACGGCGCCGGCCCAGCCGGCCTGCTCGATCAGTCGGAGCTCACCCTGGTCGTAGCTCGCCTGGAGCCGCGGGTTGTCGCCGAGCGCGAACTCCCACTCCATCCGCTGCGCCGCCACACGGGCGCGCGGGAACGCCGCGGAACCGTCCTGCGCGAGCAGCCCGCCCGCGTGGTCGAAGTGCAGATGGCTCAGCGCCACCACGTCCACGGTGCCCGGATCGAACCCGGCGCTCCGCAGGGCCGGCAGGACGGGCGGGCCCTGGATACCCCGCCGCTCGCGCATCTTCTCGTCGGAGCGCTCGCCGATCCCGGTCTCGACCAGGACCCGGCCGCCCGGCGTCTCCACCAGCAGGCAGTTGAGGGCCTGCAGCAGCGACCCGTTGGCGTCGATCTCGTCGGTGACCAGCCCCTGCCACATGAAGCGCGGCACAGGGCCGAAGAGGGTCCCGGCGTCGGAGCGGAACGTCCCGGCCTGGACGAGCGCGATGCGCGCTCCGCCCCCCAGGTCGGCCGACCAGGCAGTGCCCTCGCGGATGGTCATGCGTGCTCCCCTGCTGCCAGCGGCGCCGTCACGGCCGTCTCGAGCGCGGCCCCAGGCGCCGGTCCTTCTCGAAATCCCGGTAGAACTCGGATGCGGTGGGGGTGTCCTGCCCCTGGTACTTCGACTTCAGCGACGGGCTGCCGTACGGCCGCTCGACGGGGCTGGTCATGCGGAAGAAGCTGATCTGTCCGATCTTCATGCCGCAGTACAGCGTGATGGGCAGGTTGGCGACGTTCGACAGCTCGAGGGTGAGCGTTCCCTTCCAACCGGGGTCCACGTAGCCCGCGGTGGAGTGGATCAGCAGCCCGAGCCGGCCGAGGCTCGACTTGCCCTCCAGCCGGGCCACCAGGTCGTCCGGCAGCTCCACCCACTCGAGGGTCTGGCCCAGCACGAACTCGCCCGGGTGCAGGATGAACGGCGCGTCGTCCTCGATGCGGATCAGCTCCGTGAGGTCCGGCTGCGGCTCACGCACGTCGATGTAGGCGTAGCGGTTGCTGCGGAAGACGCGGAACTCGCGATCCAGGTGCAGGTCCACGGACGAGGGCTGGAGGCTCTCCGGATCGTACGGGTCGATGCGGATGCGCCGGGCCTCCAGTGCCGCGCGGATGTCCCGGTCCGAGAGCACTGCCACCGTCAGCCGCCCTTCCCGCCGGGGCCCGAGGCGGCCCGTGCCGAGAGCAGCCCGTCCACCTCGCGCTTGAGCTGCTCGATGTCCTCGAACGACTGGTACACGCTGGCGAAGCGGATGTACGCGATCTGGTCCAGTGCCCGCAGGCGATCCATGGCCATCGTCCCGATCCGCTGGGAGGAGACTTCGGCGATCCCCCCGGCGCGCAGCTCCGCCTCGATCGACTCCGCGGCCATCCCGGCCGCGCGTTCCGGCACGGGGCGCCTGGTGAGCGCCTTCTGGAGCCCCGCGGCGAGCTTCTCCCGGTCGAACTCCTCGCGGCGCCCGTCGCGCTTGACCACCACCAGGCGTGCCGCCTCGACCCGCTCGTGGGTGGTGAACCGCATGCCGCATCGCGTGCACTCCCGGCGGCGCCGGATGGTCGCGCCGTCGTCCAGGTCGCGCGAGTCGATCACGCGCGTGTCACGTTCGCCGCAGGCGGGGCAGCGCATGCAGTGCCTCGGATTGGCCGTCCGGCCCGGCGGCCGGCGTCAGGGTGTCGAGGGTACCACCGGTGCCCCTGCCGCGACCGGGAGGCCCACGCAGAGCCCGGTGCCGGCGCCCGGCGGCGCCCGCGGGCGGAACCGGGCCGCGGGACGGCGGCGGTCAGACCCGGAAGGTACGCCAGGCGGCCTGGGCCGGATCCCGGGCCTCGGCGAGGTCCGCCACGTGCTCGGACAGCGCCTCGCGGGCGTGCAGCAGGTTCAGGTAGCCGCGCTTGATGGAGATCTCCGCCTCGGTGGAGCGCGACCGGGCGCGCGGGCCGGATGCGATCTCGCAGCCGTGCTGCACCATGGCCAGCGCCCGCTGGGCATGGGCGACCTCGGCGAGGATCCCCTCGCGGCTCCGCACGAGCGGCGCGGGCGCCCGCAGGTCCATCGCGTCCGTGACCCCCTGGTCGAGGGCGGCCATCGCCGAGGCGAGGTCGTCCACGATCGTCGCACCGTCCGTCTCGTGACGCCGGACCGCGTCGACCCGCTGGATGATCACGTCGAGCACGGCGTCCAGTCGTGCCCCCAGCGACGCGGACTCCTGCTGGAACCGTTCCACCTGGCGCGTGGCACGCAGGGCTCCCGAGGCGCGCTGCAGGAAGAGCGCCAGGGCGACCCCGATGAGGGCGACGAGCAGCAGCGGGACGATCACCAGGAGATCCACGCTGACCGTCATCCGTGCCTCAGGCGCGGCGCGCCCGGACGGCGGCGGTCAGCCGCGGCAGGATCTCGAACAGGTCGCCGACCACCATCATGTCCGCGAACTCCGCGATGGGGGCGTCAGGGTCCTTGTTGATGGCCACGATGGTGCCGGAGGTCTGCATGCCGACCTTGTGCTGGATGGCCCCGCTGATCCCGGCCGCGACGTACAGCTGCGGCTTGACGCTCTTGCCGGTCTGGCCGATCTGGTGCGCGTAGCCGATCCACCCGGAATCGACCACCGCGCGTGTCGCGCCCACGGCGCCACCCAGCGCGTCCGCGAGGTCCCGGACGACCCCGAAGCCCTCGGGCCCGCCGACGCCGCGGCCTCCGGCCACGATGACGGTCGCTTCCTCGATGGAGACGGCGGCCGACGCCTCGCCGACCCGGTCCACCACCCGCACGGGAGCAAGGTCCGCGCCGGGCGCGGGGTCGATCCGCTCGACACCGCCCGGCCGCTCGGCGGCTTCCGCGGCGACGGCGCTCGGACGCACGATGATCAGGCCGTGGTCCTGGGTGAGGCGGCTCTCCGTCACCAGCCGCCCGCCGAACACGCTCACCTCGGCCACCGGGCCGTCCCCGCCCCAGCGCACGGCCGACACGTTCACCAGCGCACCCCACTCGAGGAGCGCCTGCAGGATCCCGGCCGTGTCGCGCCCATCGTCGGAGGTCCCGAGCAGCACGTAGGCCGGCTGTCGCTCCCGGATCAGCGCCGCGACCCGCTCCGCCGTGACGGCGGCGATCGGTCGCTCGCCGGGATCCGCGTCCACCGCCAGCACGTCGGGGCCGTGGCTCGCGATGGCATCCGCCGCCGCCGATGCCCCGGGGCCGACCAGCACCGAGGCGGTGGGCCTCGAGGCGGCCCGGCCCAGGGCCCAGGTCAGCGTGGCAAGCTCGCGGCCGTGCCGCGTGGGGAGGCCGTCCACCATGTCGCAGACGGCCCAGATGGCGCCGGCCATCAGATCAGCCTCCGTGCCGCGAGGAATTCCACGATGCGCTCCACGGCCGCCTCGGGTGCGTCCCGCACGATCGTGGCACCGGCCCGCTGGGCCGGGGGCGTGGCGGTGAGCACGGCACTCCACGTCGCGGGCGTCCCCACGGATGCCGGATCGATGCCAAGATCCGCCAGCGACCAGGTGGCGATCTGCTTGGACCGCGCCTGCATGATCCCGCGCAGCGAGGGGTAGCGCGGCTCGCCGAGCAGCTGGGTGCCGGCCACGAGCGCCGGCATCCGCGCCTCGAGCACGTCGTAGCCGGTCGGGCTGATGCGCCGGACGCGGACGGTTCCCGCCGCCGGGTCCGGCTCGATCGCGGCGGCGTAGGACAGGTACGGCAGGCCGAGCCGGGTCGCCACGGCGGCGCCCACCACGCCACCCTGGCCGTCGGAGGTGTCCGCCCCGGCGAGGGCCAGGTCGAACTCCATCCGCTGGAGGGCGGCCGCCAGCACGCGGCCGGTGGCGAGCGCATCGGAACCGGCGAGTGCCTCGTCCACGACCTGCACCGCTCGTGCCGCGCCCATCGCCAGCGCCTTGCGAATGGCCTCCGTGGCCGGCGAGGGCCCCATGGTCAGCGTCACGAGCTCGCCGCCGTGCGCCTCCACGAGCTTGAGCCCCGCCTCCAGGACGTACTCGTCGTTGCCGTTGGACTCCAGCCCGGCCGAGCGGTCCAGGAGCCAGCCGCCCGTCATCTTCTCGGTGCCGACCACGGGGACGGCCTTGAGGAGCACGACGATGCGCACCGCTACCACCCCCGATCCGCGCCGAAGGGAGTGCGCCGCGACCGGATCGCAAGCGCGTCGATACCGCGGCTCATTGGGCCGACAGCAGCGCCCGCGCGATCACGAGGCGCTGGATCTGCTGGGTTCCCTCGTAGAGCTGGGTGATCTTGGCGTCCCGCATCATCCGCTCGACCGGGTACTCCGTGATGTATCCGTACCCCCCCAGGACCTGGACCGCGTCGGTGGTCACCGCCATGGCGGTGTCGCCGGCGAAGAGTTTACACATGGCCGCCCACCTGGCGGCGTCGGCCGCGCCGTCCTCGATGCGCTCGCACGCCTCGTAGAGGAGCTGCCGGGCGGCCTCGGTGCGGGTCGCCATGTCCGCCAGCATCGCCTGCACCATCTGCTGCTCGCCGATCGGCTTGCCGAACTGCACGCGTTCGCGCGCGTAGGCGACGGCCACATCCGTGGCGCCCTGGGCGATCCCGACCGCCTGGGCGGCGACGCCCGGCCGGCTCCGGTTGAGGGTCCGCATCGCGATGCGGAACCCCTCCCCCACCTCGCCGACCCGGTTGGCATCGGGCACCCGGACGTCGTCGAAGACGAGCTCGGCCGTGGGGGACCCGCGGATCCCCATCTTGTGCTCCAGACGTGCGACCTCGAACCCCGGCGTCCCGCGTTCCACGTAGAAGATGCTCAGGTCCCGGTGGCGGCCTGCCTCCGGATCCGTCACGGCCACCACCGCCACGAGGTCCGCCTCGCTCCCCTGGCTGATGAAGCGCTTGGTGCCGGTGATCCGCCAGCCATCCCCGTCGCGAACCGCCCGGGTCCGGATCCCCGCCGAGTCGGAGCCGGCGCCAGCCTCGGTCAGCGCGAACGCATTGAGCAGGGAGCCGCTGGACAGGCCGGGGAACCAGCGCTGCTTCTGCTCGTCGCTCCCTGCCAGCAGCAACGGCAGGGATCCCAGGGCCTGGACGGCCAGGATCAGGCCGCTGGTGGCGCAGACGCGGCTGACCTCCTCGATCATCAGGCAGTTGGTGAGCAGGGTGCCGCCCAGCCCGCCGTACTCGGCCGGGTAGATGAGGGCGAAGACGTCCTGCCGGGCGAAGAGCTCGACGACGTCGCGGGGGAAGACCCCGCTCTGGTCGATCTCCGCCGCGCGGGGAGCGATCTGCTCGCGGGCCAGCTGCCCGACCGCGTCCCGAAGGTCGATCTGCTCCTGGGTGAGGCGGCCGCTCATGGGTGCGTTTCCTCCTCCTCGGTGGCGCCGGCCAGCGCCGGCACCGGGTTCGTCGCCTCCCCCCGCAGCGGTGCGCCCGACCCCTGGCCCAGGCTCCCCGCCAGCAGTTCCGCGATGTCGATCGTCTGGATCTCCCGCGAAGTGGTCCCGGCGCCGACGGCGTCGGCCACCCCGTCGCGCATCATGGTCAGGCAGAACGGGCACGCCGTGGCGACCGCGTCGGCTCCCGTCTCCAGGGCCTGGCGGGTCCGTTCCGCGTTGATCCGGATCCCGCGGCGCTCCTCCATCCACATGCGCCCGCCGCCCGCGCCGCAGCAGAAGCTCTGGCGTCCGTGCCGGTCCATCTCGATCAACTCCAGGCCGGGGACGGCGCCGAGCACGGCACGGGGCTCCTCCACCACGCCGTTGTAGCGCGTCAGGTAGCAGGAGTCGTGGTACGTCACCGTCCGGGCGGACGGCGCGGCCTCCGGGACAGCGGTGGGGATCGACACGCCGGCCGGTGCCTCCCCCGCGGCGACCGCGGAGCCCGGTGCGCCGGCCGCGGCCGCGACGCCGGGTCGGGCGGCCGCCAGGCGACCTTCGGCAAGCAGCTGCGCCAGGTAGGCGCTGTGGTGCATGACGTGGTAGTCGCCGCCGAACTGCCGGTACTCGTTCGAGATCGTGTTGAAGCAGTGCGGGCAGGCGGTGATGATCAGCGACGGCCGGTACCGGTCGAGCGTCTCCACGTTGGCCCGGGCGAGCATCTGGTACAGGTACTCGTTTCCCATGCGCCGAGCGGGATCGCCGGAGCAGCTCTCCTCGTGGCCGAGGACGGCGTAGCGCACCCCCGCCGCGTGGAGACAGGTGACGACCGCCCTGGCCACGCGCCGGTTGCGGTCGTCGAAGGCCGCCGCGCAGCCGACCCAGTAGAGGACGTCGAACCCGGGCCCGTCGTCCCCCGGCGCCGTGCCGGGTCCGCCGGCCGCTCCCGGTGCCGCCGGCGTCGACGCCGCCCCCTGCTCGACCACCGCGGCCGCCACCGGGACCTCGAACGGCAGCCCCTTCGCCCAGTCGAGGCGGGCGGTGCGGGGCTGGCCCCAGGGGTTGCCGTGGCGCTCCATGTTGGTGAACGCCGCGGTCACCTCGGCCGGGAACCGGCTGTCCTCGAGCACGAGGTTGCGCCGCAGGCCGACGATCTTGTCGACGTGCTCGATGGTGACGGGGCAGGCCTCCACGCACGCCCCGCAGGTGACGCAGTCCCAGACCGCGTCGTACGGGATCGCCGCGTCCACCACGGGGCGTGCCAGCGCCTCGGTCGCCAGGCGGCCGTCACCGCCGCCATCGGGGCCAGGCCGTCCGGGCGCGTCCGAGGAGCGGATCCAGGGGACGCGGGGCATCGCGGGGACCAGCGGAACGCCCGCCTCTGCGGCGATCGCCATCTGGCGCAACCCCATGATGAACGTCTTGGGGTTGAGCGGCTTGCCGGTGGCCCACGCCGGGCACTGGGACTGGCAGCGCCCGCACTCGGTGCAGGTGAACGCGTCGAGCAGGTCCTTCCACCCGAGATCGGCCACCGTCCGGACGCCGAACGTCGCCGTCTCGGACTCCAGGTCCATGGCCGGCAGCTCGCCGCGCGGCGCGAGCTTGCGGAACGCCGTGTTGAAGAACGCCGTCGCGACGTGGAGGTGCTTCGATCCGGGCAGGTAGACCAGGAACGTCGAGACCAGCAGGAGGTTGATCCACCAGGCGAGCGCGAAGATCACCTGCTGGGTGCCCGGCGCCAGCGGTGCCGCGATGGCCTGTCCGAGCGGCCACGCGATCAGCTCTGCGTGCGCGTACGGGTCCCCGTAGCGTGCCAGCCGAAAGGCCTCCTCGACCAGTTCCGCGGCGACGATCCCGGCGATCAGGACCAGGACCAGGAATGCGTCCCGCGACAGGGTGATCCGCGCCGGGCGCGTCACCAGCCGGCGGAAGGCCGCGTACGCGATGGCCACGAGCACGGCCACGGCGAACAGGTTGCCCGCCGCCAGGACCACCCGCCAGATCCAGCCGTCGAGGGGCCAGGCGAGGATGTCCTGCACCAGCCCGCCGGTCACCCGGTTCGCGGTCCCCACGGTGAGGATGACGAAGCCCCAGAAGATCGCCGCGTGCATCGTCCCGGCGGGCGGCTCGCGGAACATCCGGACCTGCGCGATCGCGTAGACCAGCATGGAGCGGATCCGCGCCGCGGGTCGGTCGGTGACCGTGGACGGCCGGGCGGCGGCGAAGACCCGCAGGTGGCGGGCCATCCGCAGGGCGAAGACGACGACTGCGACGAGGAAGACGAGGGGCGCCAGGGGGAAGAAGGGTACCTGCGAGGTCATGACCTGCCTTCCTGCGGGTGGTCCCCCCCGGCCAGCATATCGAGCGCGTGCGGCAGAAGTGCGGCGATCGCGTCCAGTGACTCCACCGCGCCTCGCGGGCTCCCGGGCACCACGAGCACCAGCGACCGGCCGAGCACGCCCCCCAGCGAGCGCGAGAGCGCCGCCATGGCGGTCGAACGCCGGCCCTCCGCTCGCATCGTCTCGCCCAGGCCCGGCACGATGTAGTCGAGCAATGGCGCCACGGCCTGCGGCGACACGTCGCGCGGGCCCAGGCCGGTCCCCCCGGCCACGACGACCAGGGCGTACCCTGCCGCCGCGCCCCGTACCGCCTCCGCGATCCGTGCGGCGTCGTCCGGCACGAGCCCGGTCTCCGGCTCGTGCCCCAGCTCCCGCAGACGCGCGGCCACGCGCGGGCCGGTCTCGTCCGCGCGCTCGCCCCGGGCAGACCGGTCGCTCACGGTGAGGACGTAGGCCCGAGCCACCTCACTCGCCTCGCGGCCGACGGGGCCCCCGCAGGGGACCGCGCGTGCCCGGCCGCAGGCGACCGGCCGTGCCCGCCTCGCCGGCGCCCGGCGTGCCACGCTCGGCTTCCCCGCCGGCCGGGCGGTGCCACTCGCCGGACTTGCCACCGGACTTCTCGAGCAGGCGGACGTGCCGGATCTCGGCCCCGCGGTCCACCCCCTTGACCATGTCGTACACCGTCAGCGCCGCGACCGACGCCGCGGTGAGTGCCTCCATCTCGACGCCCGTCTGCGCGACCGTTGCCGCCGTCGCGCGGATGCGCAGACTCGACGCGCCGCGGTCGGGCGTCACCTCGACCACCAGGTCGGTGAGCGGGATGGGGTGGCAGAGCGGGATCAGCTCGGCGGTGCGCTTGCCGCCCATCACGCCGGCCAGCTCCGCGACCGTGAACACGTCGCCCTTCGGGGCGTCGCCGTCGATCACCAGGCTCAGGGTGTCCTGCGACACGACCACCTCGGCCTCCGCGACGGCCCGCCGCGCGGTCGGCACCTTCGCGCCGACGTCGACCATGCGCGGTCGCCCGGCGCGATCGACGTGGGTCAGCCGCCGACGTGCGCTGCGCGGAGCACCCGGGTCGCTCATGGTTCGCCTCCAGCCTCGTGCACCGACATCCTCCCCGCGATCCGCCGTCAGCCGCCCTCGTCGGCCAGCTCCCAGACCTCGACCTCGCTGCCCGCCGGCAACCCGGACATCCCCTCGGGGATGACGGCGAGCCCGTCGGCCGCGGCGAGCGCCGACAGGACGTGGGAACCCTGCCCGCCCGCCGGGCGCGCCACCAGGCCGCCGGTGCCGCCCGGGTCCGCGTCCAGCCGGACACGGACGAATGCGCGTCGTTCGAACGACTTGGTCACCGCCTCAGCCAGGATCGCCCGGTGCACCCGACGGCCACGGCCGGCGCCGCGCCCCGCCAGCAGCCGGAGCAGTGGCCGCACGAACAGCTCGAAGGTCACGAAGGCGCTGACCGGGTTGCCGGGCAGCCCGAAGAGCGCCACCGGTCGGTCCGGATCGTCGACAGCGCCGCCGCGGCCCGCCGTGGTGCGGCCGAACGCGAGCGGCTTGCCGGGCTGGATCGCCACCCGCCAGAAGTCGATGCGGCCGAGCGCCTCGAGGGCATCCTTGACGTGGTCGTGCGCGCCGACCGACACGCCCCCGCTCAGGACGACGACGTCGGACGCTGCGATCGAGTCGGCGAGCCGCTCCGCCAGGGCGGCCGGGTCGTCCGGGACGATCCCTCCGGCGATCGCCAGCGCTCCCGCCGCCCGTGCCTGCGCGAGGAGCGCCGGCGTGTTGCTGTCGTGGATCCGTCCCGGCTCCAGGGGAGCGCCGGGGGCCGTGAGCTCGTCGCCGGTGGCCAGGACCGTCACCCGGGGCTGCCGGTGCACCGCGACCGTCCCCGCGCCACTGGCCGCCGCCAGGGCCACGCCCGCCGGCCCCAGGACCCGCCCCGCCGCCAGGACGGTATCGCCGGCACGGATGTCCTCGCCCGGGTGGCGGACGTTGGCACCCGGGCTCGGTGGAACCGCGACCCTGACCACTGCCGGCAGCGCCGCCGTCCCGGGATCGGCGTCGGTGTCCTCGACCGGCACCACCGCGTCCGCCCCACGGGGGAGCATGGCACCCGTGGTGATGCGCAGCGCTGTCCCGCCCTCGACGTCGCGCGTCGGGGCGTGCCCGGCCGCCACCTCCCCCAGCACCCGGAGCATCACGGGGTGCTCCGCGGAGGCGCCCGCCACGTCGCCGGATCGGACCGCGAAGCCGTCCATGGCGCTGTTGTCCCACGGCGGCAGGGACGTCCGCGCCACCACGGGCCCGGCGAGGACGCGGCCGGCCGCGTCGGCCACGGGAACCTCCTCGGAAGGCAGCGCCACGGCGCCGGCCAGGATCCGCTCGAGCGCGGCCTCAAGCGGCAGCAGTGCGACCCCGGACCGGCCGTTCCCGGCACCGGCCATCGCCGTCATCGGGGCGCCGGTCCGGCCGGAGCGGCATCGGCCGCAGCGCCGGGATCGGGGGCACGAGCCGCGCGGACGGCCGGCTCGTCGGCGGTCCCACCGGGATCACTTCCGATGCCCGGGCGGAACTCGCCGCGCTCCTCGGCGCTCCACTCCAGCGCGCGGACTCGCGCCCTCGCCACGAGCCAGGCGACCACGCACAGGACGAGCACGACCAGGGCGAGCGTCATGGAGATCAGCTCCCAGAACGGCGTCGGGTAGAGCTGGACCATCCGCTCCGTGGCGGGGTTGAACGACCAGTTCCCCTGCGGGAAGAAGATCTCGTGGAAGAGGGTGAACGCCGCATCGAACGCCACGGCGAAGAAGACCCCGACCGCGGCGATGAGCCCGGCGAGTCCGGCGGTCCCCGCCTGGACCGCCCGCCAGGCATCCGGATCGCGGCGACGCGGCACCAGGATCGCCAGGAGCACCACCAGCCCCAGGCCGGTGACGGCCAGGAAGACGTGCAACAGGTTGGACGCGTCGTGGAGATGGGAGGCCTCAGCGACATCGTAGAAGCGGGGGCCGCCGGCGACCGCGGAGAAGGCGAACGTGGCTGGCCCGAAGACGAGCTCCCCGATGGTGCGGTCCGACACCGCATGCGTGGCCTGCCGGGTCATCCCCAGGATCGCGGCGCTGCCGGATGCATCGAGCGCGGCATGGATGTAGATGGGGTTCAGCAGGACCGCCACGGAGACGCCGAGGATCGTGAGTGCCGTGCCGACGCCGACCAGGGCGCGGGCAGCCGCCCCGGCCTGCCGGCCGGACACGGGCGGCCCTCCCCGGGCACGTGCGCCTGGTGCCACGATCCCTCGACCGTCAGGCGGTT
>JAJYGO010000275.1 GCA_021785115.1 Chloroflexota bacterium
GGGGAGGATCTTCCGATGCGTGAGGTCGCCGGTGGCGCCGAAGACCACGATGCAGGCCGGCTCGGGAACCTTCTCCAGGCGCAGCCCGGCGCGGAGCGGGTTGACCTGCGTGCGGACCGTGCCGGCGCGGGCCGTGCCGGCACGGGAGGCGCCGGCGGCGCGAGGTGCCATCTCAGCAGCTCCCTTCCGTGCGGGCGCTCACGAGAGCGCCGCTTCCAGGGCGGTCCGCAGGGCCGCCAGCCCGGCATCCGGGTCCGCGGAGCAGTCCACCCGCAGCACGGGCAGGTCGTGTGCCTCGAGCGCCTGGAAGTCGCCGATCGCCTGCGCGTCGATGAGCGTGCCGAAGGAGTGGTCGGTGCCCGGCACCGGCAGGTCGCGCGGGTGCCCGGCCACCAGCTGCAGGAACCAGCCGATGGGCGCGCCGCCCTTGTGCAGCTGGCCGGTGGAGTGCAGGAAGCGTGGGCCGTAGCCGAGCGTGGTGGCGCGTCGTGTCCGGTCGCGCAGCAGCGTGCGGATCGCCTGCAGCGCCTCGGTGCGTTCCGGCGTGGGCGCCATGTACGCCTGGACGGCCGCGTAGCCGTTCGGCCCGAGTCGCTCCAGGTGGCGCCGGAGCTCGCCGGCCACGCTGCCCGACCGCGTCCCCGCCCGGAGCGACGCGTCGCCCACGAGGGTGAGCGGCCCCTCCGCGGCGAGCGGCACGAGCACCGGCAGGCGACCGTGCTCGCGGTAGTCGGCCAGGACCCGCCGGGTGTTGTCCTTCGACTCGGTGACGTTGGGCTCGTCGAACGGGTCGATCCCGAGCACCGCCCCGGCCACGGCCGTCGCGAACTCCCAGCGGAAGAACTCGGCGCCCAGTCCCAGCTCGCCGTCCACCTCGATCTCGATGACGGGATGGCCCGCGTCGACCAGCCCCGCGACCAGCGGTGCGGTCTCCTCCCGCCATCCGTCGTTCCCGGCGAGTGACAGCCGCACGAAGACCCGGTCGGGTCCGTAGGAGGCGACCGCGCCGGCCGGCTCGCCGTCGATCGGCACGATGCCGACTCCGTGCTTGCCGGTGCTCTCCGCGATCAGCTGCTCCGCCCACGCGCCGAACGGGGCGACGGCGGGATCGGCGAGGAAGGTGAGCTTGTCCCTGCCGGCCCGGGCCAGGGCGCCGAGCGTCACGCCGAGGGCGAGGCCGGGGTTCTCCTCGCTTTCCACCCGGCAGCGCTGGGCCATCCGGACGCCGTGTTCGAGGAGCCGGCCCAGGCCGAGCCCCAGCAGCGAGCCGGGGACGCAGCCCACGTAGGTCAGCGCGCTGTAGCGGCCGCCGATGTCGGGCGGGTTGAGGAAGACCTCGCGGAAGTCGTTGACGTGCGGGATGGCCTCCATGCTCTTCCCGGGATCGGTGACGGCCGCGAAGTGGAGCGACGGCCAGGTGACGCCCCGGCCGTGCATCTCCTGGTCCCAGAACGAGGCGAGGAAGCTGAGCGTCTCGGTCGTGGTGCCCGACTTGGTCGAGACGATGTAGAGGGTGGTCTCCGGGTCGCACGTCTCGCGGATCCCGAGGACCGCGGCCGGGTCGGTCGAATCGAGCACGTGCACGGGGATCCCCGCGCCGTCCGCGACGCCGCAGACGCGGGCGAGCACGTCGGGCGCCAGGGAGCTGCCGCCCATGCCGCAGAGGACCGCACGCGCGAAGCCCTGCTCGCGCGCACCATCGGCGAAGGCGCGCAGCTCGTCCACGTCCTCCAGGAAGGCCTCGGGGGCGTGCAGCCACCCCAGGCGGTTCTGGATCCTCGCCTGCACGGACGCGTCGCCCGACCAGAGCGTGGCGTCGCGGTCCCAGGCGCGCTCCACCCACCGCTCCGTCAGCGCGCGCCGCATGGCCGAATCCACGGCGTTCCGCAGGTCGTCGGGAAGCGAGATGCCCGTGATGGAGCGGCTGCCGGTCATCGAGCTCCTCCTTGCGGCCGAGTGCTGCGCACCCCGATCAGCGCTCCGGCGCATGCGGCACGGCGTGTGCCGGCTTCGCGGCGATCACCCCGCGCGTGCGCCCGGCCAGGACGCCCTCCGCCACCTCCACGAGGTGGGCGGTGGTGATCCCGAACGCGTCCATCACCTGGGGCCCCGGGCCGGAGAGCCCGAACTCCTCGACGGCGACGATCGCCCCGCCCGGCCCCACCCAGCGGTCCCAGCCGAGCGAGACGCCCGCCTCGATGCTGACGCGGGCCGTCACGTCGGAGGGCAGCACCTGCTCGCGGTAGGCCGGATCCTGCCGTCCGAAGAGCTCCCAGCACGGCATCGACACCACGCGGGTGGGGGTGCCGGCGGCCTGGAGCTGCGCGCGGGCGTCCATGGCGAGTTGCAGCTCGGAGCCGGTCGCCAGCAGCAGGAGGCGGGGCCCGGTGGCGGCGCCGCGGGCGTCGGTCGCATCGGCGAGCACGTAGGCGCCGCGCGCCACGCCCTCGGGGGCGAGGTCGCGGGTGGCCTCGAAGACCGGCAGCTTCTGGCGGCTCAGGGCCAGCGCCACCGGGCCGTCCGCCCGGTTCGCCGCCACACGCCAGGCCGCCACCGTCTCGTTCGCGTCGCCGGGCCGGATCACCCAGAGGTTCGGGATGGCGCGGAGCGCCGCCAGGTGCTCCACCGGCTCGTGCGTGGGGCCGTCCTCCCCGAGCCCGATCGAGTCGTGCGTCCAGACGTAGATCACGTGCAGCCGCCCGAGGGCCGCGAGCCGGACGCTGCCGCGCATGTAGTCGCTGAACGTCAGGAACGTCCCCACGAACGGGAGCACGCCGCCGTGGCAGGCGAAGCCGTTGGCGATGCCGCCCATGGCGTGCTCGCGGACCCCGAAGCGGATGTTGCGGCCGGCCGGCTCGGCGATGTCGAACTGCGCGGAGTCCTTGATGTCGGTCAGGTTGCTCTCGGAGAGGTCCGCCGCCCCGCCGAACAGCTCGGGCAGCGCCGAGGCCACGGCCTGGATGGCCGCCGCGGAGGCCTGGCGGGTGGCCTGCGCCTGGTCCGTCCCGAACGAGGGGAGGGCCGCGTCCCAGCCGTCCGGGAGCCGGCCCGCCAGGCGGCGCTCCAGCTCGGCCGCCTCCGCCGGGAACGCCGCGCGGTAGGCGTCCATCCGCTCGTGCCACGCGCGCGCGAGCATCTCCCCGCGGGGGACCGCCTCGCGGAAGAGGCGCAGCGCCTCCTCGGGCACGTAGAAGTGCCGGTCCGGGTCCCACCCGTAGGCCTCCTTGGTCAGCCGCACCTCGTCCTCGCCCAGCGCCTGCCCGTGCGCCTTCGAGGAGTCCTGCCGGTGGGGCGACCCGTAGCCGATGTGCGTGCGGACGGCGACGAGGCTTGGCCGGGGGTCCTCGCGCGCGGCCTCGATCGCCGCCGCGATCGCCTCGATGTCGTTGCCGTCCTCCACGCGACGCGTGTCCCAGCCGTACGCATCGAAGCGCTCCAGCACGTCCTCGCTGAACGCCCAGGACGTGGGCCCGTCGAGCTGCACGTGGTTGTCGTCGTACAGCGCGACCAGCCGGCCCAGGCGCAGCCGGCCGGCCAGGCTCGCCGCCTCCGACGCGATTCCCTCCTGGAGATCGCCGTCGCCGCAGATGGTGTACGTCCAGTGGTCGACGACCTCGTGGCCGGGACGGTTGAACTCGGCCGCCAGGTGCCGCTCCGCGATGGCCATCCCCACGGCATTGGAGAAGCCCTGGCCGAGCGGCCCGGTGGTCGCCTCGACGCCGGGCGTCAGCCCGTACTCGGGGTGCCCCGGGGTGCGCGACCCGAGCTGGCGGAACCGCTTCAGCTCGTCGAGCGGAAGGTCGTACCCGGTGAGATGGAGCAGGGAGTAGAGAAGCATGCTCCCATGCCCGGCGGACAGGACGAACCGGTCGCGGTCCGGCCACGCGGGATCGTGCGGGGCATGGCGGAGGAAGCGGGTCCACAGGACGTAGGCCATGGGAGCGGCGCCCATCGGCATGCCGGGGTGGCCGCTGTTGGCGGCCTGGACACCGTCCATGGACAGGGTGCGGATCGTGTCGATCGCGAGCTGGTCGACCCGCCCCGTCGAAACACTCATCTGAGGAAGGCCCCCGATAGGCAGCAGCGCCGGCGCGCCGTGGGCCGACCCGCCCGCTGCTGCGGCATTGGTCACAGGTTCGTTGCCGCCTACTATAGCCGCGGACCCCGATCCGGCCGAGCGTGCGTGCCGTGCCCTGCCCTCGGTGTGCGCCTTGTGCGGCACTTCCGCGGTCGGTACACTCGCCCAAACGGTCGCCCTCGACGCAGCGAACGGCGGGCGAGGCTTCTGCGGCTGATCGAAGGGACGGCCGGGTCGCAGGGAGGGCCCGCATGCGCATCTACGAGGGGAGTCCCCGCCAGGACTTCGAGGAGGTGCTGCGCTCGATCGGCGCGGTGCTCGACCAGCGCGGGATGCGCGAGGTCTCGCTCGTGGAGATCCCGGACGGATTCGTGGTCCAGGGGCTGGTGCTCGACCAGGTCGGGGCGACCCGCAGCGACTCGTACGGCCAGCAGCACAAGGAAACCCTGACCTTCGTGGACGACGACATCGCGCGGTTCATGGAGGAGGGAGTCGCCCGTCGCGAGCAGCCCACGCCGGTGCCCTCCTTCGTGGACGCGGGCCGGTACGAGTCGGCGCTCCGGGTGATCGGTCACTACATCGACCAGCAGCGTCCGCGCGACGTCTTCTTCTTCGAGCAGGAGGGCGCCTACGTGGTGCGCCTGCTCATGTCGAGCCAGGCGGGCGCGCGGCACATGCTGATCGAGTTCACCCGCGACGACGTCGCCCAGCTGGTCGCCCAGGCGCCGGAGGGGCGACATTCGGCCCGTGCGGAGAACGCCGTTCCGGGCACGCCGCGGCAACCCTGAACCTGCTAGCGTGGGGTCCACCCGCGCGGAAGGAGAACACGTGAAGGCCCTCAAGATCGTCGCGGTGGCGCTCGGCGTCACGCTCGCCGCCCTCATCATCATTCCGCTCCTGGTGCTGGCCGGGCTCTTCATCTGGCTCAAGCTGACCGAGGAAGCGGACGACGAGTCGCTCGAGCTGGAGCAGGAGCCGTCCTGATCAGCGCCGGCGCGTGAGGCGCGCCGGACCGGTACCGCCGCCGCGATCCGGAGGCCTGCCGCTCAGCGTCCTGGTCGATTTCGACGGGACCGTCGCCGCCACGGACGTCACGGACGTCCTGCTGTCGCTGCACGCGACCGACCCGTCGTGGCGCGCCCGCGACGAGGACTACGTCGCCGGTCGGGCAGGATCCCGCACCCTGCTCGCCTGGGATGCCACGATCCTCGACCCGGATCCCGCCCGCCTGCTGGCCACCGCTCGCTCGCAGCCGCTCGATCCCGGATTCGCCGCCGCGGTGGAATTCGTGCGCGCGGCCGGGGGAGAGGTGGAGGTGGTGAGCGACGGGCTCGGCTTCTACGTCGAGCCGCTGCTCGCCCGGGCCGGGGCCGGCGATCTCCCCGTCGCTACCTCGTCCATGGACCTCCGCGCCGTGCCCTACCGCCTCGAGTTCCCGTACGGGCATCCTGCGTGCCTGGTGTGCGGCACCTGCAAGCGCGGGCGCGTCCTGGCGCACCAGGACGCCGGACGGTACGTGGTGTTCGTGGGCGACGGCGAGAGCGACCGCTACGCCGCGTGGCACGCGGACCTGGTGCTGGCCAAGGGGCGCCTCGCCGCGCTGTGCAAGGCGCAGGGCTGGCCGTACCGCGCGTGGCGGGACTTCGCCGGGGTCCGCGCACTGCTCGGGGCCGCGATCGCGGACGGGACCGTGCCCCCGACGGAGCGCGAGGTGCGGCAGCGCCGGGAGGCCGTCGCGCGGCGCGGCTTCATCTGCGGCCCCGAGGCATGGGGACCGGGCAGGACTGCGCCGCCGCCCACGGTTCGCTGACCCGTGCCGCGGGGATCCGGGCCGGTCCGCGCAGCCCGTGTCGCTCCGGGCGGCGCTTGCGGCTCCCCCGGACGTTCGGTAGCATTGGAAAAACCCCGGAGGACGTCGACCCATGGCGAAGTATGTCTTTGTGACCGGAGGCGTGACCTCCTCGCTCGGCAAAGGCATCACCGCCGCCAGCATCGGCCGCCTGCTCAAGAGCCGCGGCCTGACGGTGTCGATCCTCAAGCTGGATCCCTACATCAACGTCGACCCGGGGACCATGTCCCCCTACCAGCACGGCGAGGTCTTCGTCACCGACGACGGCGCGGAGACGGACCTGGACCTGGGCCACTACGAGCGGTTCATCGACGAGAACCTGAGCCAGCTCAGCAACGTGACCACCGGCCGCATCTACCAGGCGGTCATCGCCAAGGAGCGGCGCGGGGACTACCTGGGCGGGACGGTCCAGGTCATCCCGCACATCACCAACGAGATCAAGGAGCGGATCCAGCGGGTGGCCCGTGACGGCCGCGCGGACGTGGTGATCGTGGAGGTCGGGGGCACGGTAGGCGACATCGAGTCGCTGCCGTTCCTCGAGGCGATCCGCCAGATGCGCAACGACGTGGGGCGCTCCAACGTGCTGTACGTGCACGTGACCCTGCTGCCGGCCCTGGCGGCCACCGGCGAGCTCAAGACGAAGCCCACCCAGCACTCCGTGAAGGAGCTGCGCGGCATCGGCATCCAGCCGGACGTGATCGTCCTCCGCTCCGATTCGCTGGTTCCCGACGAGCTGCGCGACAAGATCGCCCTCTTCTGCGACGTGCCCGCCACCGCCGTCATTCCCGCCGAGACCGCGGACACCATCTACGAGGTGCCGCTGATGTTCGAGGCGGCCGGCCTGGGGGACCTGCTGGTCTCGCAGCTCGGCCTCGGGGAGCGTGTCCATCCCGCCGACCTCGTCGACTGGCGCGCCCTGGTCGAGCGGATCAAGCGCCCCAAGCCGGAGCTCGAGATCGCCCTCGTGGGCAAGTACATCGAGCTGCCCGACGCGTACCTGTCGGTCACGGAGGCGCTGCGCCATGCCGGGTGGGCGAACGGACGCACCATGCGCGTGCGCTGGGTCGACTCGGAGGAGCTGACCGGCGCGACCGTGGACGATCGGCTGGCCGGCGTCGCCGGCGTGCTGGTGCCGGGCGGGTTCGGGCACCGCGGCATCGAGGGCAAGATCCTGGCGGCCCGCTACGCGCGGGAGCGGGAGGTGCCGTACCTGGGGCTCTGCCTGGGCCTCCAGTGCGCCGTCATCGAGTTCGCGCGCAACGTGCTGGGCCTGCGCGAGGCGAACTCGACGGAGTTCGACCTCTTCACCCCGGACCCCGTGATCGACTTCATGCCGGACCAGCGGGACCTGGAGGACAAGGGCGGGACGATGCGGCTGGGGCTCTACCCGGCGCGGCTGACCCCGGGGACCAGGGCCGCCCGGGTCTACGGGACCGAGGTGATCTACGAGCGGCACCGGCACCGCTTCGAGGTGAACAACGCGTACCGGCAGGAGCTCGAACGGGTCGGCATGGTCCTCTCCGGGCAATCCCCCGACGGGCGCCTGGTGGAGATCGTCGAGCTGCGGGACCATCCGTGGTTCGTGGCCAGCCAGTTCCACCCCGAGTTCCGCAGCCGGCCGGACCGCCCGCATCCCATGTTCGACGGCTACGTCGCGGCCTGCATCGCCACGGGCGAGGCGGTACGCACGGATGCCGAGGAGGTCGCGACGGGACTCGGCTGAGCCGCCGCACGACCGGTGGTCGTGCCGGCACGAACCGCCGGCGGCCACGGACCGCGCGCGTCGGCGCGCGAGCAAGGAGACGCATGAAGCTCTTCATCGACACCGCGGACATCGAGGAGATCCGGACCGTCGCGCGCTGGGGCGTGCTGGACGGCGTCACCACCAACCCGAGCCTCTTCGCCCGCACCAGCGGCAGGACGTACGACGAGGTGCTCAAGGAGATCTGCCAGATCACCGACGGCCCCGTCAGCGCGGAGGTCGTGGCGGAGGACCTGGACGGGATGCTCCGCGAGGGCCGGCACTTCGCCGGACTGGCCGACAACATCTACGTCAAGGTCCCCATGAGCGAGACCGGGCTCGAGGCCCTCTCCCACTTCCGCGCGGAGGGGATCAAGACCAACTGCACGCTGATCTTCACCGCCAACCAGGGGCTGCTGGCGGCCAAGGCCGGCGCGAACCTCCTGTCGCCCTTCGTGGGCCGCCTGGACGACATCAACCAGGACGGCATGATCGTGATCCGCGAGCTCGTCTCGATCGTCGAGATCCACGAGCTCGAGAGCGAGGTCCTCGCGGCCTCCATCCGCAACCCGCTGCACGTCACCCAGGCGGCGCTGGCCGGTTCGCACATCGCCACGCTGCCGTTCAAGGTGTTCCAGCAGATGATCCAGCACCCCCTGACCGACAAGGGAATCGCGCAGTTCCGCAGCGACTGGGACAAGGCCCGCAAGGCGCTCGAGCAGTCGCGCGATCAGGCCGCCGGAGCGCGCGCTGGCGCCTGACACCGGGGAGCGGCGCCTGCCCGCGCCGCTCCTGGTCCTCGGCGCGGCCGTCTCCGTCCAGGCCGGGGCGGGACTGGCCGTCCGCGTCATCGATCACGCCGGGCCGCTCGTCGCGGTCTGGATGCGGCTGGCCTTCGGCGCCGCGATGCTCGCGATCGCACGCCCCGCCTGGCGATCGCGGGTCGGGCCGGAGGCCTGGCGGGCGGCGATCCTGTTCGGCGTGGTGCTGGCGGCGATGAACACCTCCTTCTACCAGGCGATCGGCCGCATCCCGCTCGGCGTCGCGGTGACCATCGAGTTCTGGGGGCCGCTGGCGGTGGCGGTGCTCGCCTCGCGGCGGCTCCTGGACCTGCTCTGGGCGTTCCTGGCGGCCGCGGGGATCTTCATCCTGGCGGGCGGGCGGCTGGTCGCGGACGACTTCGTGGGCGTCGCGTTCGCGCTGGCGGCGGGCGGCTTCTGGGTCGTCTACATCCTGCAGGGCACCCGCCTGGGCGCCGCCTGGCCGGACGGTCGAGGGCTCGGCGCGGCCATGGTCGTCGGCGGCGTGCTGCTGGCGGTCCCGGCCGTGGTGTCGGGCGGGGCGAGCCTCCTCGAGCCCTGGGTCCTGGGCGCGGGCCTGGTGGTGGCGCTCTTCAGCGCCGTGATCCCCTACACCCTGGAGCTCGCCGCGCTGCGCCGGCTCCCGCCGGGCGCCTACGGCGTGCTGACCAGCCTGGAGCCCGCGATCGCGGCCCTCGTCGGCCTGGTGTTCCTGGGGCAGGCACTCGAGCCGGCGGACGGCGTGGCGATCCTCTTCGTGGTGGTGGCCAGCGCCGGCGCCAGCCTGGAGGGCGTCCGCCGACGCCGGTCTGCGCTGCCGGAGGAGACGCTGGTCGTCGCGGACTGATCGGGCCAACGGGGAACGTGCCGGGATTGACCGGCAGACGCCGCGTGCTATGATCCCTCACGCACTCGTTCCCTCCCACGGCGTCGCACCGACGCATCGATCTGCATGCGCCCACGTCCGACGCGGAGGGACCGCGCCCAGGCGGCGCGTGCGCCCGTTCCACCGATTGCCTCGCGCGTCCCGGCCGCGTCCCGGCCGTCCATCCAATCCCTCGACCGGTGCCGACCGATGAACATCAACGAACTGAAAGCCAAGAACCTGCGCGAACTCGTCGAGATCGGCGGCGACCTGGACGTCAGCGACGCCGGGGGCATGCGCCGGGACGAGCTCGTCGAGCGGATCCTGCAGCGCCAGGTCGAGCGCGGCGGCCAGTCGTACGCGACCGGCATCCTGGACATCGTGGACGAGGGGTACGGCTTCCTGCGCCGGCACGGCCTCATGCCCAGCCCCGACGACATCTACGTCAGCTCGACGCAGGTGCGCAAGTTCGGCCTCCGGACGGGGGACCGCGTCGGCGGCGTCACCCGCGCCCCCAAGGACGGCGAGAAGTACTGGGGCCTGCTGCGCGTGGAGTCGATCAACGGGGTGGACCCGGAGACCGCCCGGCGCCGGCCGCACTTCGACGTCCTCACGCCGATCCACCCGATCGAGCTGATCAACCTCGAGACGGACCCCAAGAACCTGAGCCAGCGCCTGATCAACCTGGTCAACCCGCTCGGCAAGGGCCAGCGCGCGCTGATCGTCAGCCCGCCCAAGGCCGGCAAGACGGTCCTGCTCAAGCAGATCGCCAACGGGATCACCGCGAACTACCCCGAGATCCTCCTGATGGTGGCGCTCATCGGCGAGCGGCCCGAGGAGGTCACCGACATGCGGCGCTCGGTGATGGGCGAGGTGATCAGCTCCACCTTCGACGAGCCGACCGAGAACCACACCCACGTCGCCGAGATGGCCCTCGAGATCGCCAAGCGGCAGGTGGAGACCGGCCGGGACGTGGTGATCCTGCTCGACTCCATCACCCGCCTCGCACGCGCCTACAACCTGGCCCTCCCGCCCTCGGGACGGACGCTCTCGGGCGGCATCGATCCCATCGCCCTCTACCCGCCCAAGCGTTTCTTCGGGGCGGCCCGGAAGCTGGAGGAGGGCGGCTCCCTCACCATCATCGCCACGTGCCTCATCGACACGGGCTCGCGGATGGACGACGTGATCTACGAGGAGTTCAAGGGCACCGGCAACTCCGAGCTGATCCTCGACCGGAAGCTCGCGGAGAAGCGGATCTTCCCGGCCATCGACGTGCAGCGCTCGGGCACCCGCCGCGAGGAGCTGCTCCTCGAGGAGGGGACGCTCCGCATGGTCTGGACCATGCGGCGGATGCTCTCGGCTGTGGGCACGAACGAGGGGATCGAGCTGCTGCTGAACCGCCTGGCCAAGACGGAGAGCAACGCCCAGTTCCTGGCCACCCTCACCAAGAGCCTGGACCAGTAGCGTCGCCGATCCCGGCAGTCGGACCGTCCCGACCCGGCCGCCGGACCGCGGCGACCCGGCCGCCGGACCGCGGCCCGACCCGCCCGCCCGGATGGGCCCCCTCGATTTGACGCGCCTGCAGGGACGATGGTAAGGTCCCGGCGATCAGTCGACCCCGCGGCACCCCGGACCTGAGAGTCCGCCCGCCGGTCGCGCGCACAGGTTGTCCCGCAACTGCATATCGCGCTCCCTGGGCGGCCGAAAGGTTCCGCGTCCCCCGCTCCACCGCGACCCGGCCGCTTCGCTCGCACAGGAGACCGTATTGCTGAACGCGCCCATCGCCGTGCGCCGCGTCCTCGACCGGCTGGCACGCGATACCGACCGGGCCGGGTCCCGGGTCGGCCTCGTCATCCGGCGGCTGCACGCCCCGATCCCGCGCATCCATGCCATGTCCGCTCCGGCGTCGCCGGCTGCCGCTCGACGCACCGCCGTCGCGCGCCGCGACCGTCGGGTCAGCCTGCGGGCCATCGGCACCACCTCGATCGCGCTCCGCCACCGCGTCGTGTCGCTGGCGACCGAGCGCCGGGGGGCGCCACTCCTCGCCGTCGCGCTCCTTGCCGTCGCGTCGATCCTCTCCCAGATGCCGGCCGCGGCCGCCGGGGGGACGGGCGGCACCAACGGACCGGGCGTCGCGTACAACCCGCGGATCGCCTCGGTCAACATCGACGGGCCGGACACCGGCCAGGTGGATCCCAGCGCGATCGCCGCCGGGACCACGCCGACGACCGACGTCGTGGCCGGCGCGGCCGCCGACGCCGGGTCCTGGACCCTGGTCGACGGCAGCCTGATCAAGCCGATCAGCGCGGATTCGACGGTCTCGGACATCAGCGGCCAGGTCCGCACCTACGTGGTGAAGTCGGGAGACACGCTGAGCGGCATCGCCAGCCGCTTCGGTCTCTCGCTGATGACGATCTGGTGGGCCAACAAGCTGACTTCCACCGACACGCTCCACGTGGGCCAGAAGCTCCAGATCCCGCCCGTGGACGGCGTCCTCTATCACGTGCAAACGGGCGACACGGTGATCACCATCGCGCGCAAGTTCCACGCCAGCGCGTCGGAGATCCGCACCTACAACGGCCTCACCGGTGACACGGTCGTGATCGGCCAGGAGGTCATGGTGCCCGACGGGCACGGGGCGCCGGTCCCGACCGCCACGCCCACCCCGGACACGCAGACCGCCTCGGCCCCCTCCGCGCCGTCGGCGCCGTCCGTGGCGTCGCAGGCCGTCGGCGCGCCGTGCACCAGTTGCTCGTACAGCGGCAGCATGGTCTGGCCGGTGCCCGGGGGCTGGATCAGCCAGTACTACTGGTGGGGCCACCCGGCGCTCGACATCGCCGCCCCCTACGGCGATCCGGTCCTGGCGGCCGCGGCCGGCGTGGTCACCTTCGCCGGCTGGCGCAACAACGGCGGTGGCTACCAGGTCTGGATGAGCCACGGCAACAACCTCTACACGACGTACAACCACATGTCGGCCGTCACGGTGGCGGTCGGGGAGCACCTCTCGGCGGGTCAGCAGGTCGGACGGATCGGCATGACCGGTGACGCCACGGGCCCGCACTGCCACTTCGAGGTCTGGATCGGCCCCATCTGGGCGGGCGGCACGCGGGTCAACCCGCTGAACTACCTGTCCCACTGATCCTGTCCGCGGAGGCGCCGTCAACCGGGCGCGCGTGCCGCCCGTGGCTGCCAGCCATCGAGCGCCCGGCCGCGCCTGCTAGGATGCCCAGCGATGTTCCTTGACCGCGCCACGGTCTGGCTACGGGCCGGCGATGGGGGCGACGGAGCGGTCTCGTTCCGGCGCGAGGCTCACGTCCCGCGCGGTGGCCCCGACGGCGGGGACGGCGGCCGCGGCGGATCGATCCACCTGCACGTCGACGTCGGACAGACCACCCTGGGCGACTACCGCTACCACCACCATTTCCGGGCCGAGTCGGGCGGGCGCGGCGCCGGCGCGCGCAAGCACGGCAAGGCCGGCCAGGACCTGGACCTGGGCGTTCCGCCGGGCACGGCCGTCCTCGACGCCGCGACGGGCGAGCTGGTGGCCGATCTCGTGGCCGTCGGGCAGCAGGTGATGGTCGCCCGGGGCGGGCGCGGCGGCCTCGGCAACGTCCACTTCGCCACCGCCACGCACCGCACCCCGCGCCACGCCCAGAAGGGCGAGCCCGGCGAGGAGCGGCAGCTGGTCCTGGAGCTGCGGCTCATCGCCGACATCGGCCTGGTGGGCCTGCCGAACGCCGGCAAGTCCACCCTGCTGGCCGCGCTCACCAACGCGACCCCGAAGATCGCCGACTACCCGTTCACCACGCTGGAGCCCAACCTGGGGGTCCTCGACCTGTCGGCCGTCTCGCCGGACGATCCGCGGCGGCCCACGGTGGCGGACGTGCCCGGCCTGATCGAGGGGGCGAGCTCCGGTGCCGGGCTCGGCCACGCCTTCCTCCGGCACGTCGAGCGGACGCGGGTGCTGCTGCACGTCGTCGACCTCGCGGCGCGCGATCCGGAGGGCGACCGGACGATCGTGCGCGAGGAGCTCCGGCTGCACGACGAACGGCTCCTTGCGAAGCCCGGCCTGCTGGTGGCCAACAAGCTCGATCTGCCCGGTGCGCGAGAACGGCTTCCCGGCCTGGTGCGCGCCTGCGCCGCCGACGGCCAGGACGTCGTGGCCGTCTCCGCCCGCGTGGGCGACGGCCTTCCGGACCTGCTCGCCGCGCTCGCGGACCTGCTCCCGGGTGCCGAGGAGCTGGCGCTGCCGCCGGAGCCGGCCGGCGTGCTGGTGCACCGGTTCGACTCGTTCCGCGAAGGGTTCTCGGTGGAGCGGGAGGGGGCGGCCTTCCGGGTGCGCGGGCGGCGCGTCGAGCGGCTGGTCGCGCAGACGGACTTCGACAACGAGGAGTCCGCGGAGCGGTTCCAGCGCGACCTGGAGCGGATGGGGATCGCGCGCGAGCTGCGTCGAGCCGGCATCGCGCCGGGGGACACGGTGCTGGTGGGGGAGCGCGAGCTGGAGTGGGGCGAGGAAGGATGGACGTGAGCGGCGGACGATCCACCGGCGGGGCATGGGGCCTCCTGGGTGGCACGTTCGACCCGGTGCACTGCGCCCACCTCGCCATCGCGGAGCAGACGAGGGAGGCGCTGGGGCTCGCCGGCGTCCTCTTCGTGCCGGCCGCGGTCCCGCCGCACAAGCTGGGGCAGCGCATCACGCCGGTGGAGCACCGGATCGCCATGGTGGAGCTCGCCATCGCCGGCAACCCGGACTTCCGGGTCAGCCGCGTGGAGGTGGATCGCCCGGGTCCGAGCTACACGGCCGATACCGTGGAGCGGCTCCTGGCGGACCCGCCGCAGCCGTGGGACGCCGCCGCGGGGCTCGTGCTGATCCTCTCGGTCGAGGCGCTGGTCGGCCTCGAGAGCTGGCACGAGCCCGAGCGCCTGCTCCGGGCGTGCCGGGTCGCGGTGGCGCCCCGGCGAGGCTACCCGGTGCGGGCCCGGGCGTGGATGGCCGAGCACTTCCCCGGATACGACGACCGCGTGATCGAGCTGGACGGCCCCGACCTCGGGCACTCGGCCTCCGACATCCGGGAGCGCGTCGCCGCCGGTCTGAGCATCCGGTACCTGGTCCCGCCCGCGGTGGAGGCGTACATCCGGGACCACCGGCTGTACCGGACCGGCCCGGACGGGGCGCGTCTGCGATCATGAGGAACGCGACGCCGGCCGTCCGCCGGCCCAGGAGGACCATGCCAACGTGACCGACGCAGTCCCCGCCGGCGCCCCGCGGCGCCCGGGCCTTCCGCCCCGCGACGTCCCCATCGTGATCGACGACCAGCTGGCGCTGGCCCAGGCGCGCCGCGTGGTCGAGCTCGCGGAGGACAAGAAGGCGTCCGATATCGTGCTGCTGGACGTCCGCGCGCTCACCTCGCTGGCGGACTACTTCGTGATCTGCTCGGGCGGATCGGAGCGGCAGCTCGGCGCGATCGCCGACGGGATCGCGGAGGGGCTGAAGGAGGACGGCGTGCTGCCGCTGGGCCGCGAGGGCGGCGCGGGCGCGCACTGGGTCCTGCTGGACTTCGGGGCGGTGGTGGTGCACGTCTTCGCGCCGCCCGAGCGGGACTACTACCAGCTCGAGAAGCTCTGGGCCGACGCGCCCGTGCTGCTGCGGGTGCAGTAGGGCCGCTGCGGGCCCTCGAACCCTCCTGGGAGGCACCTCCGCGGAGGCCGTCCGCGGGCACACGTTCCGCGCGGCGGGACGCCGGGTACTGTCGCCGTCGGTACGGACGAGGGATGCCCGTCCGCATCGCCGCCCCCTAGTATCCGGCCGTGGATGACCGGCGTGGGCCGGTCACGGAGCGGACGGGACGGAACGCAGCATGCCCTCCACCAGGCTGGATTGCCCCGAGTGCCACCGCCCGCTGGTGAACACGCGGTTCGACGCCACCTTCCGGCTCCCCGACCGCAGCGAGCGCCTCTGTTTCGGGATCCCGGCCGGGCTCTGCCGGGAGTGCCACCAGCTCTACATGGATCCCGAGCTGATCGAGCTGCTCGACCTCGACGCGGGGCGCTGCGTCTTCGCGATCGAGTCGGATACGGTCCTCCAGGCCGGCGCCCGCTCCAGCGCCGAGTAGCCCCGGTCAGCGGGCCGCGACGCACTCCGCCAGCCAGAGCCCGAGGGCGAGCGGGCCCGTCATTCCCCCGGCGCCGCGGCGGCCGTCCGCGGACAGCCCCTTCGAGGCGAGATCCACCGCGAGCAGCCCGCGCACGGCCGTCTCGAGGTCCGAGGGTTCCCAGGCCATGGCCTGCCGCGCCAGGATCTCCGCCCGGTAGGGGTTGAGGCGGAGCGTCCGCACGAGATCGCTCGGCGCCGCTCCGTCCGCGATCCGCTCGCGGATCTCCAGCAGCTGGCGCAGCCGATGGTGCAGCTGGGTCACCAGCACCTGCAGCGGCGAGCCGCTCGCCAGCAGGGCGTCGGCAAGGGCGGTCGCCTGGCGGACCTTCCGCCCGCCCACCGCGTCCAGGAAGGCCCATGTCGAGGTCGGCACGCTGGGCGCCACCAGGGCGTCCACGTCGGCGCGGTGCACGGGGCCTCCGGGTCGGTAGAGCGCCAGGAGGTGCAGGCTCGCTTCCGCCTGCTCCGTCTGGCGGCTCCGGTCCACGTCGCCTTCCCGGACGCTCCCGCCGATCCGGTCGGCGAGGAGGGCGACGGCAGCGGGCTCGATCCCGATCCCCAGCTCCGCTGCGCGGGTCGCGATCCAGGGACCCAGCTGCCCTGCCCGGGGCGCCTCGAGGTGCCGCACCACGCCGCCGGCCTGCGCGATCGCCTCGCGCAGCCTGCCGGACGCGGCGGCCGGTTCACGCGCCCCGCCGCCGGCCTGCTCGGTGAAGGCCAGTGCGTTGCCCGGCGCCACGCCGGCGACCAGCGCCACGAGCCGGTCCTGGTCCGCCTTCGACCGGAGGAGTGCCACGGGCTCCGCGACCACGGCGCAGACACCCCCACCGAAGAGCGGCGCGGTGCCGAGCCGCATCGCCAGCTCGTCCAGGGCGCCGGGGTCGAACGGATCCGGGCGCCACGGCTCCAGCGGCTCTCCCTCGGGCGCGAGGCCGCGCGCGAAGCGCTCCACGGCCCGCCGCAGCTCCAGGACGTCGTCGCCCCAGAAGTAGGCGAGGGGGGCGGTCACCGGGCGGCCCGGCCGGCCCCGGACAGGACGATCAGGCCCCGGCCGCCGTGGCGGCCGGTCGGGCGGCGTCACGCCGCCGCCGCGCGGCGTCCAGCGTGGGCCCGACCCAGCGAAGGCGGCGCACGGCGAGCGGGCTCACCCCGGCGGTCTCGCAGACCTCGCGCTCGAGGCGCTCGGCCCGGGCGCGCGCCCGGGTCAGGCTCTCCCGGTGCTCCGGGTAGCGGGCGGCCCATCCGGCGAAGCGGGCGCTCATCGCCTCGAGGCGCTGTCCCGCGCGCTTGTCCGCGTACGCGATGATGCGCTCCTCGCGCGTGGCCACGCCGTTCCAGCGTCCGTAGCGGTCGGCGTCGAGGAGGCGCGTGATGGGATGGGCGGCCACGGCGCGCGCGAGCTCCGGGTAGCCGCGCTGGCTGAGCCAGCGCGCGCCGGCGGCACCGTGACCGAGTTCCTGCACCGGGTCGTCCGGCGGGAGGAGCTTGTCGATGTCATGGAGCAGGGCCGCCGCCTCGACGAGCTCGCGATCGACCGTCACGCCTCGAGCGGCGGACCGCTCCGCCAGGTACGAGGCGATCTCCGCGACGGCGGCGACGTGGGCGAGCAGCCAGTCGGGTGGATCGAGTTCGAGCAGGATGTCGGCGGCTTCCGCGCGCGAGGGGACCACGGCCCGATTCTATGCAACCGGACGCACGCCCGTCGGGCGTTCCGGTGCGGTCGGCGGAGCGGTCGCCCACCCACGTGCCGGACCGGGACTCCACCCGCAGGTCCGTCCCGTCGGTGCTGACGGCGACGGTGCCATCCAGGTCGGTGCGCAGGATCCGCGCTCCGCCCGACCGGAGCCGCTCCAGCGTGGCCGGCGCGGGGTGCCCGTAGTCGTTCGGTGATCCGACGCTCACCACCGCGACCGCCGGCCGGATGGCCGCCAGCAGCGCGGCGGTGGTCGCCGTGCGGCTGCCGTGGTGTGCGACCTTCAGCACGTCCACCCGCGGCTGCCCGGCATCGAGCGTGCCCTCCGCCAGCAGCGCGGCGTCCACCTCCTGCTCGGCATCGCCCATCAGCAGGACGCGACGCGTGCCGTAGCGCACGTCCAGCACGATCGACACGTCGTTGACGGCACTGCCCGTCGCGCCCGGCGTCTCGGGGACCGCGCCCGCACGGGGCCACAGCACCGCGATCGTGGCGCCGTCGAGCTCGAGCCGGTCGCGGGCCGCGAGGCGCACGGTGGCGCGCCCGCGTGCCGCCAGTTCGCCGGCGAGCGCCATCCAGCCGGGCCCCGTGCCGCGCATGCCGGGCTCGGCGACCTCCGTCACCCGGTACCGGCGCAGCAGGAGCGCCGCCCCGCCCACGTGGTCCTCGTGCGGATGCGTCAGCACCAGCAGGTCCAGGCGCCGGTCCCACGGCGGGACGACCGCGTCCAGCCGCGACAGCAGCCGCTCGGGGTCGGGCCCCGCGTCCACCAGGATCCGGCCGCCCGCGGGACCCTGCAGCAGGATGGCGTCACCCTGTCCCACGTCCAGCACCGTGATGCGCAGGCGGCCGTCCGGGCGGCCCGCGGCCACGAGGAGCACCGCGACCAGGGCGCCCGCGGCGAGGAGCGCGAGGGGCCGCAGGAAGCGGGCCCGAGGATCCACCGCGCGTCGCGATCGTCCCGCCCCGTCCGTGCGGCCGGCACCGGCCGCGGGGCCCTGCAGCGCAGGACTGGCGCCGATGCGCCGCAGCATCGCCCGCCTGGGGCCCGGCCACGCCACCAGCGCGATGAGCACCGCCGTCGCCGCGGCCGCGACCTGCGAGACGGGCGGCTGCAGCGTCACGCTGGCACCGGGGATCGCCGCCGCCAGGCGGCCGACGGCGACGAGCGCTCCAAGGACCACGGCGCCGGCCGATCCGGCGAGCGCACCTGCCGCGGCGGGAATCCCCAGTGAGACGAGCCAGCCGGCGGCGAGCGCGGCCGCCGACGCTGCCATCACGGGCACCACCAGCGGGGCCGCCACCAGGTTGGCCGCCGGGGAGACAAGCGAGACCCGGCCGAAGTCGAGCAGCACCAGCGGGAGCGTCGCCGCCTGGGCCGCCAGGGAGACCCCGAGCGAGTCGATCAGCCAGCCTGGCGCGGGCAGCCTGGCCCCCGGCGGGGCAAGGCTGCGCCGGAGCCACCCGGTGAGCGGCGTCCCCCAGGCGAGGAGCCCGGCCGTCGCGGCCGCCGACAGCTGGAAGCCGGCGTCCCCGACGACCGACGGGTCGACCACGAGCATGGCGACGACGGCGATCCCGAGGGCTGCCGCCGCGCCGCCGGGGCGACCGATCTCCCGGCTGCCGATGACGGCCCCGGCCATCGCCGCGGCGCGGATCACGCTGGCCCCGGCACCCGCCGCGAGCGCGTACGCGGCGACCGCCGCGAGCGTGGCCAGGGAGCGCCGCCGGCGTCCCAGGCGCCGCAGGAGCGCGGCCACCACGCCCCCGACCACCGCGATGTTCCAGCCGCTGATCGCGACGATGTGGGTCAGCCCGGCCGCGGTGAAGGCGGCGGCGACGTCGCGGTCCACTTGGTCGCGGAGACCGACCAGGATCCCGGCCGCCAGCCCGGCCTGCGGCGCGGGCAGCACCTGCGCCAGCAG